>NZ_CP156082.1:0-77500 GCF_039830145.1 Croceibacterium sp. TMG7-5b_MA50
ATGATCAGGATGGGACCGCAGGCAGGCCGCGCGACGGGTGCGGCCGACCGGGCGGCGAGCGGGAGAGACGCGGTGGAGGATGCCGAGGCGGTGGCGCTGGCGGCGGACTGGGCCGACATCGTCTCCGGCCTGCGCAAGGATCTGGGGCACCAGCTGTTTACGCAATGGATTCGTCCGATCGAGCTTGGCCCGCTATGCAAGGCGACCGGCACGCTGGACCTGTACCTGCCGACCGAATTCTCCGCCAACTGGGTGCAGGACCGCCTGCAGGACCGGCTGGCGCTCGCCTGGAAGATTGCCCGCGCCGAGGTGCGGACCGTGCGGATCGCGGTCCATCCGGGCCGGCGCAAGGCGGCCGACCTGGAGCTGCGCACCGGCGAGGACGGCCTGGGCCATCGCGCTGCCAATGACGGCCTGCGTCTGGTCACCCCCACCATTCCGGAAGAGCCGACGACCAACGCCCCGGTCGGACTCGATCCCACGCTGACCTTCGCCGCCTTCGTCACCGGCACCGCCAACATCCTGGCGCGCAACGCGGCTGAGCGCATGGCGGCGGCGGAGCAGCCGCAGTTCTCGCCCCTGTATCTCAAGGCCGCGACGGGGCAGGGCAAGACGCACCTGCTGCACGCGATCGGCCATGCCTTCACCCAGACCCATCCGCGCGGGCGCATCTTCTACTGCTCCGCCGAGCGGTTCATGGTCGACTTCGTCCAGGCGCTGAAGAGCGGTGAGATGATGGCGTTCAAGACCCGGCTGCGCGGGTTCGACCTGCTGCTGGTGGACGACCTCCAGTTCATCATCGGCAAAGCCAGTGCGCAGGAGGAACTGCTCTACACGATCGACGCGCTGCTGGCAGAGGGCAAGCGGCTGGTCTTCGCCGCCGACCGGGCGCCGCAGGCGCTGGACGGCGTGGAGCCGCGCCTGCTGAGCCGGCTGTCGATGGGCCTCGTCGCCGATATCCAGCCGGCGGACATCGAACTGCGCCGCCAGATCCTCCATTCCAAGCTGGCCCGCTTCGCGCCGCTGGCCGTGCCGGAGGATGTGATCGAGTTCCTCAGCCGCACGATCAGCCGCAATGTGCGCGAGCTGGTGGGCGGGCTGCACAAGCTGATCGCCTACGCCCAGCTGACCGGGCAGGACGTGTCGCTGCAGCTGGCGGAAGACCAGCTGACCGACATCCTGTCAGCCAATCGCAAGCGGATCACCATCGACGAGATCCAGCGCACGGTCTGTTCCTTCTACCGGATCGACCGCAGCGAGATGGCGAGCAAGCGCCGGGCGCGGGCGGTGGTGCGGCCGCGGCAGGTGGCGATGTACCTCGCCAAGGTGCTGACGCCGCGCTCCTATCCGGAGATCGGCCGCAAGTTCGGCGGGCGGGACCATTCGACGGTGATCCACGCTGTGCGCCTGATCGAGGATCTGCGCGCCCGCGATGCCGAGATGGACGGCGACGTGCGCAGCCTGCTGCGGCAACTGGAAGACTGATCGCGCCGCCCCACATACCTGCAATGCTGGAACCCGATCGCCTGCAGCGCTTCGCGCGCCATATCGTGCTGCCTGAGCTGGGCGGCGTGGGTCAGCAGCGGCTGGCCGATGCGCGCGTGGTGCTGATCGGGCTGGGCGGAATCGGCAGCCCGGCGCTGCAATACCTCGCCGGTGCCGGGATCGGGCACCTGCTGCTGGTGGATGACGACCGCGTCGATCCCACCAACCTGCAACGCCAGACCATCTATACCGAGCGGGATGTCGGCCATTTGAAGGTGGTCGGGGCCAAGCGCTGGACCACCAACTTCGACGCGGCGCTCGACATCGAGCTGAGTGACGAGCGGATCAGCCGTGACAATGCCGGGGCGCTGGTAGCCGGTGCCGATCTGGTGGTGGACGGGTGCGACAACTTCGCCACCCGGCTGGCCGTGTCGGACGCCTGCGTTGCGGCCGGCGTGCCGCTGCTGAGTGCGGCCGTCGGGCGGTTCCAGGGGCAGGTGGCGGCCTTCAAAGGCGCCCCCTGCTACCGCTGCTTCGTGGGCGATGCCTTCGATGCGGAGGATTGCGACACCTGCGCCGCCGACGGCATGCTGGGGGCGATGGCCGGGTGGGTCGGCACCTTCGCCGCATTGCAGGCGGTGCGTATCCTGACGGGCACGATGGGCGACCCGCAATGGGGCCGGCTGCACCTGCTGGATGGGCTGGCGCCGGGGATGCGCAGCATCGCCATCGCCGCCGATCCGGGCTGCTCCGCCTGCGGCGCTGCGCGCTGAAAGTTGACACTAACTTGACACCTGAATCGGCCCGCCGGCCGACGCGTTAATGTGCCCGTGAACCGGCGAAACGTGAGATGCGGTGGGACAAGGCATGGCATGGGCCTGCCATGACAGAGGTGAGCGATGTAGGACAGCGGCGCTATCGTCGCAGCACCCCAGCCACCCAGTCCGGCACCAGCACGCTGGCAGGACCGAGGCGCGTCTCGTCGAACAGGCGCGAGCCGAGGCTGCGATCGAGGTTCAGCTCCAGCGTCGCCGCGCCGGCGTCCCGCGCGGCCTGCACGAAGCCGGCGGCGGGGTAGACCGCGCCCGACGTGCCGATGGAGACGAACAGGTCCGCATCGGCCAGCGCGGCGAAGATGCGGTCCATTTCATACGGCATCTCCCCAAACCAGACGATATCGGGCCGGAGGGCCGGGGACCCGCAGGCCGGGCACGGCGGATCGCCCGACAGCGATGCCGTCCAGCGGTGCCGCGTGTTGCAGGCGGTGCACCACGCCGACAGCGCCTCCCCATGCATGTGCAGCACGCGCGCGGCGCCTGCCCGTTCGTGCAGATCGTCGATGTTCTGGGTCACGATCAGCAGTTCGCCAGTCCACTCCCGGTCCAGCCGCGCCAGCGCCGCGTGCGCGGGGTTCGGTTCCGCCGCCAGGACCGCCGCGCGGCGCAGGTCGTAGAAGCGCTGCACCAGCGCCGGGTCGCGGGCGAAGGCCTCGGGCGTCGCCACATCCTCCACCCGGTGATCTTCCCACAGCCCATCCTCCGCCCGGAAGGTGGCGAGGCCGGACTCGGCGCTGATCCCGGCGCCGGTCAGGATCACGATGTTGCGAATGGCTGTCATGGTCGCCATGAAGCACGGGCAAGGGAGGGACGGCAATGGCGCGGATCGGCATCATCGGCAGCGGCGGACGCATGGGGCAGGCGCTCGCCCGCGCGATCGAGGTCGCGGGGCACGAGCTTGCGGGCGGCACGGACCGCGGCGAGGACCCGGCCCGGCTGGCCGATGCGAGCGATGCGCTGGTCGACTTCTCCGTACCCGCGGCGCTGGAGGCGAACATCCACGCGGCGGTCGGCGCGGGCGTGCCGATCCTGATCGGCACCACCGGGCTGGAGCCGGTGCATCACGCCCTGATCGAGAGCGCGGCGGGGGCGATCCCGGTGCTGCAGACCGGCAATACCTCGCTTGGCGTCACGCTGCTGGCGCATCTGGTGCAGGAGGCGGCCGCGCGACTGGGGCCGGACTGGGACGTGGAGGTGCTGGAGATGCACCACCGCATGAAGGTCGATGCGCCCAGCGGCACCGCGCTGCTGCTGGGCGAGGCGGCGGCGGCGGGGCGGGGGATCGATCTCGCCGAGCACAGCGAGCGCGGGCGGGACGGGCATACCGGCGCGCGCGCATCGGGCGCGATCGGCTTCGCCGCCCTGCGCGGCGGCACCGTGGCGGGGGAGCACAGCGTGATCCTGGCGGGCGAGCATGAGCGCATCGTGCTGTCGCACAGTGCGGAGGACCGGATGATCTTCGCCCATGGCGCGATCCGCGGCGCCGGCTGGCTGATCGGGCAGCCTGCGGGCCGGTATTCCATGGCGCAGGTACTGGGCATTTGAAGCGCGACCAGATCTTCGAGTTCTTCCGCCGGCTGGCCGAGAATGACCCCGACCCGGTCACCGAACTGGAATACGGCAATACCTACCAGCTGCTCGTCGCCGTGGTGCTGAGCGCGCAGGCGACCGATGCCGGTGTCAACAAGGCGACCCGCGCTTTGTTCAAGGAGGTAACCACGCCGGAGCAGATGCTGGCGCTGGGCGAGGACGGGCTGAAGGCGCACATCAAGACCATCGGCCTGTTCAACGCCAAGGCGGCGAACGTGATGATCCTGTCGCGGCAATTGGTGCAGCGGCATGGGGGCGAGGTGCCGCAGACCATGGACGAACTCGTCGCGTTGGCGGGCGTGGGGCGCAAGACCGCCAATGTGGTGCTGAACTGCGCCTTCGGGGCGGAAACCTTCGCGGTGGACACCCATGTGTTCCGCGTGGGCAATCGCACGGGTCTGGCGCGGGGCAAGACGCCGGAGGCGGTCGAGGCGAAGCTGGAGAAGCGGGTGCCGCAGCCGTTCCGCCGCAATGCCCATCATTGGCTGATCCTGCACGGCCGCTACACCTGCAAGGCGCGTCTGCCCGAATGCTGGCGGTGCCCGGTGACCGATCTGTGCGCCTACCGCCCCAAGGTGCTGGAACGGCCGGCAAAGCGCCCCGTTGGCAAGGGTGTGGCGCAGGCCGCCTGACGCCCCGCCGCAGCCGGAGACCTGCCGATGCGACCGCTTGCCCTGTCATCCCTGCTGCTCCTTGCCGCATGTACGGTGGCGGAGGATGCCGCGACTGGAACGGCGGCCGATGCCGATGATGTGCCCGCCGCCCGCGTGCTCGGCCCGGGTGAGCGGTGCCTGCAGGCCAGCCTGATCCAGAATACCGATGTGCAGGGCGCGCAGGTGATCGATTTCCGTATGCGCGACGGGCGCACCTTTCGCAGCACCCTGCCGGCATCATGCCCCGGGCTCGCGTTCGAGCAGCGCATTGCCTACGACGTCAGCGTCGGCCGGCTCTGTCATACGGACACGGTCACCGTGCTGCACTGGGGTGGCGGTAATACGGTACCCGGCGCGCGCTGCCGTCTGGGCGAGTTCGTGCCGGTCGAACTGATCGAACCGGACCGGGACGGCACGCTGGACTGAGGGTGGCCCTGCTTGGCGGACGGCGAGATCGGCGCTAAGGGCCGCGTTTCCGGTCAGGCACCATGAACAACGATTTGGCACATCCAAACGGCGGCGAGCGGTCGCCCCTAACCGTCGCAGAGACGGCCAGCCTGACCGCGCGGATCACCTGGCTGTCCGTCGGGGTGGGCGGTACGCTGATGCTGGTCAAGGCGGGCGCCTGGTGGGTCAGCGGGTCGGTCGCGCTGCTCGCCTCCGCCGCCGATTCGGCGCTGGACTTCGTGGCGGCGCTGGTGACGTTCTGGGCGGTGCGCGTCGCCGTGCTGCCCGCTGACGCGGAACATCGTTACGGCCATGGCAAGGCGGAGGCATTCGCCAGCCTGCTGCAGGCCGGCCTTGTCTTCGCCTCCGCCGCACTGGTCGGGCAGCAGGCGATCCATCACCTGCTGGAACCGCAAGCCGTGGCGGCGGAAGGGCTGGGCGTCCTGGTCATGGCGCTGTCGATGGGGCTGACGCTGGCGCTGGTGCAGGCGCAGGCGCGGGTGATCGCGCGGACGAGTTCGGTCGCCATCAAGGGGGACCGGGCGCATTACCTGGCCGATCTGGTGTCCAATGCCGCCGCCATGGTCGGTCTGGCGCTGGCGCAGGTCACTGGTAATACGCGCTGGGATGCGCTGGCGGCGCTGCTGGTGGCGGCCTGGCTGGTGAAGGGCGCGGTCGAGGTGCTGCGCGCCGCGGCCAACGAGCTGCTGGACCGGGAGGTCGACGATGCGGAGCGCGAGGCGCTGCTGGCATTGGCGCTGGACGATCCGCAGGTGATGGGCGTCCACCAGTTCCGGTCGCGCCGGTCGGGACCGATCCTGCACGTGCAGATGCATATGGAACTGGAGCCGACCCAGCCGCTGATCGCCGCGCACGACGTGGTCGAGGCGGCGGAGCGGCGCATCCTGGCCGCGTTTCCCGGTGTGGACCTGGTGATCCATGCCGACCCGTTCGGCCATTCCGAAGACCATGACGAGGATTTCGACGGGCTGACAGTGGGTCATGCCGCCGACCGGGTGGTCAATCCGAAGGCGCGTTCCGGGCGGTAGCCCCGGCGAACAGGCCCAGCGGCCCGTTGCCGCCGCCGAGCCCTGGCGCGGCGAGCAGCGCGCGGCGGACAAAGGCCCGCGCCTCCACCGCGGCAGCTTCCAGCGGCAGGCCACGGCCGAGCAGCGTGGCGAGCGCGCTGGCCAGCGTGCAGCCGGTGCCGTGCGTGTGGAGGGTGACGATCCGCTCGTCATGCCAGGCGATGTCCGGATGACCGGGCTGCACCAGACGGTCCTCGATCATGTCGCCCGCTGCGTCGCCACCCTTGGCCAGATAGCTCACGTTGCGGGCCGTCATCCCCGCCGCGCCGCCGAGCGCCGCCAGTTCGGGCACGTTGGGGGTGGTCACGGTGGCGAGGCGCATCAGCCGTTCGAAGGCGGCGATGGTGTCGGTATCGGCCAGGATCGCGCCGGTGGTCGCCACCATGACCGGGTCGAACACGACCGGCAGGCCGCTGCCTTCCAGCCGGTCGGCGACGGCGTGGGCGATGGCGGGGCTGCCCAGCATGCCGATCTTCACCGCGTCGGCGCCGATATCGTCCAGGCAGCTGGCGACCTGCGCCATCACGAAGGCGGCGGGCATCACCTCCACGCCTTGCACGCCCAGCGTGTTCTGCGCCGTCAGCGCGGTGATGGCGCTCATGCCGTAGCCGCCCAGCAGGGTGATCGCCTTGAGATCGGCCTGGATGCCGGCGCCGCCGGAGCTGTCGGACCCGGCGATGGTGAGGATGCGCGGCGGCGTCATGCGGGCGTGTGGCGCCGGTGGGAGGAGGGGGGATGCGCGTCCAGCCAGCGCTTGGCGCGGGTCGGCCGGTCGGTCAGTTCCCCGCCGCATTCCGGGCAGCGATCGTCCAGCGCCTCCGCGCACTCCGCGCAATAGGTGCATTCGAAGGAGCAGATGAAGGCGCCGGGCGATTGCGGCGGCAGGTCGGTGCCGCAGCGCTGGCAATCGGGCCGCATCTCCAGGCTCATGCCGCGGCCGCCCGCACGGCGCCGCAGATCGCGTCCACCACCCGGTCCACCGCGCGGGCATCGTCGCCTTCGGCCATGACGCGGATCTTCGGCTCCGTGCCCGACTTGCGGATCAGCACCCGGCCGCTGCCGGCGAGCGCAGCCTCCCCATCCCTGATCGCGGCCTGCACCGATGCGTCGGCCAGCGGGTCGCCGCCGGCGAAGGTCACGTTCTTCAGCACCTGCGGCACCGGATCGAACAGATGCAGCAGGCGGCTCGCCTTCTGGCCCGTCTGCACCAGCGCGCCCAGCACCTGCAGCGCGGCGATGCAGCCGTCGCCGGTGGTGGCATGATCGGTCAGGATCATGTGGCCCGACTGCTCCCCGCCGACATTGTAGCCGCCGGCACGCATCGCCTCCAGCACATGGCGGTCGCCGACCTTGGTGCGGATCAGTTCCAGATCGTGTCGGGCGAGCAGGCGTTCGAGGCCCAGATTGCTCATGACGGTCGCCACCACGCCGCCGCCGCGCAGGCTGCCCGCCTCGTTCAGGCGGAGGCCGATCAGGGCCATGATCTGGTCGCCATCGACGGGTACTCCGCGCTCGTCGATCACGATCAGGCGGTCGGCGTCGCCGTCCAGCGCGATGCCGATGTCGGCCTTCTCGGCGATGACCCGCTGGCGGATAGCGTCCAGGCTGGTCGATCCGACGCCGTCATTGATGTTGAGGCCGTTGGGCGCGACGCCCATCGCCACCACCTCCGCGCCTAATTCCCAGAACGCCTCCGGCGCGACGGTGTAGGCGGCGCCGTGGGCGCAATCGACCACGATCTTCAGCCCGTCGAGCCGGACGTCGCTGGGCAGCGACTGCTTGATAGCATGGATGTAGCGACCGCGCGCATCCTCGATCCGGCGGGCGCGGCCGATCGCATCATTGGTGGCGAGCGGCTGGTCCGCCTGCATCGCCGCCTCGATCGCCGCCTCGTCCGCGTCGGACAGCTTGAAGCCGTCCGGCCCAAATAGCTTGATGCCGTTGTCGGCGTAAGGGTTGTGGCTGGCGGAGATCATGACGCCGAGATCCGCGCGCATCTCCCGCGCGAGCAGAGCGACGGCGGGGGTGGGCAGGGGGCCGGTCATGATGACGTCCATGCCGACGCTGGTGAACCCGGCGGCGAGCGCGGTTTCCATCATGTAGCCGGACAGGCGCGTATCCTTGCCGATCACCACCCGGTGCCGGTGGCTGCCGCGCAGGAAGTGGCGGCCGGCGGCCTGGCCCACCTTCATCGCGGTCGCCGCGTTCAGCAGCGTGCCATTGGCCTGCCCGCGAATACCATCTGTGCCGAAATATGCGCGTTCCATGCCGCTCCATGTACCGGGAGTGATTGTCAGACGGGACCGTCCATGCCGCTTGCACAAGGCATTGTCACGCCTACAGAATGGCGCGATGCCTCCCGAACCCGTCAGTGCCGGCGCGCACTCCCCCGACAATGTCGACCCGCCGATCGTGCAACTGCCCGCCGGCTGGACCTTTGCCGCACTGATCGCGGGTTTCGGCGCAGGCTGGCTGCTGTCGGACAGCGCGGCCGCCGCGCCATTGCAGGCCATCACCGGCCCGATCGGCAATCTGTGGCTCAGCGCGTTGCAGATGACGATCATCCCGCTGGTCGCCAGCCTGCTGGTCACCGGCATCACCGGCATGGTCGCGACGGCCCGCGCCGGGGCCACCGCCCGCCGCACCCTGCTGGCGTTCTGGGCGGTGCTGACCGGCGGCACGCTGGCGGCGGCGTTCCTGACCCCCATCCTGCTGGAGGTGTTCCCGATCCCCGCCAGCGCGGGGCAGGCGTTGCTGGCGGGCGCCGCCCCGCCGGGGGAGGTGCCGGGCATCGGCAGCTTCGTCGAATCGCTGGTCACGCCCAATGTGGTCGCCGCTGCGGCGGATACGGCCATGCTGCCGCTGATCGTGTTCTTCGTGGCGCTGGCCTTCGCCCTGACGCGGCTGGCGCCGGTGCGGCGGACCCCGCTGATCGAGCTGTTCGCCGGGCTGGGCGATGCGATGCTGGTGGTGATCGGCTGGGTGCTGTGGCTGGCGCCGGTGGGCGTGCTGGCGCTGGCCGTCGGGGTCGGGCTGCGGAGCGGCGGCGGCGCGCTGGCCGCGCTCGCCCACTACATCCTGCTCGTCTCGTCCCTGGGCGGGATCGTCATGGCCGCCGCTTACGTGCTGGCGCGGCTGGGCGGGGGGCTGCCGATCGGCCGCTTCGCCCGCGCCGTGCTGCCGGCGCAGACGGTTGCGCTCTCCACGCAGAGCTCGCTCGCCAGCCTGCCGGCGATGCTCGGTACCTGCCGTGCGCTGGGTCTCAGGGAAACGAGCGGCGACTTCGTCCTGCCCCTGGCGGTGGCGCTGTTCCGGGCCACGGGGCCGGCGATGAACCTGGCGGTGGCGATCTATGTGGCCGACCTCGCCGGCATTACCCTGACACCGCTGACGATGGCGGTGGGCGTCCTCGTCGCGCTGGTCACGACGGTCGGTTCGGTCAGCCTGCCCGGCGCGGTCAGCTTCGTCACGGCGATCGGCCCGATCGCGATCGCGATGGGCATCCCGGTGGAGCCGCTCGCCTTGCTGGTGGCGGTGGAGATGGTGCCGGACCTGATGCGGACGGTCGGCAACGTCACCATGGACGTGGCGGTCACGTCCTACGTCGATCGGTCAGGCGGCGATCGCTAGACCGGCGGGTCCTCCGCCACCGGATCGGTGGCGGGGAACAGCGGCTCCCCGAAGATGAAGCCGATGACATTGGGTCGACCGAGGTGGTCGAACAGGGCGGTCAGCGCCAGCAGGATCGGCACGGACAGCAGCGCGCCGAATACGCCCCAGATCCAGGTGAAATAGCTGAGCGCCAGCAGGATCATCACCGGATTCATGGTGAACCGCGCGCCCAGGATCGCCGGCGTCACCACATTCGCCTCCACCGCATGCAGGCCCAGATAGGCGGCGGCCGGCATAAGCCCCACCAGCGGCACATCCGCCGTACCCAGCCCGAACAGCGCCAGCAGCGCCATCATCGCCAGTGGCCCCAGATAGGGCACGAAGTTCAGCAGCGTGGCGAGGCCGCCCCACATGACCGGCGCACCCAGGCCCAGCACCCATGCGCCCAGCGCCACCACCACCCCGACGCCCAGATTGATGAGCGCGACTGTCAGGATGTACGCCGCGACCCGGTCCTGCACGTCGCGCATCACCCGCGCGGCCTTCAGGCTGGCGCCGAAATGCTGCCGGTCCAGCAGCAGGCGACGGCGCAGCCGTACGCGCGCCTCGATCATGAAGAACGCCATCAGGAAGGTCAGCAGGACCTCCAGCAGCACGGACGGGGTGGCGAAGGCGAGCTGTTCCAGCATGGAGGGGGTCGCCAGCACCACCTGCTGCCCGTCAGCGCCACCCACGATGGCGGCGATGCGTTCGTTCAGGCGGGAGAACCAGACGAAATTGCCCTGCAGGTGGCGGAAATGCTCGCCCACCCGCTCCACCATGGCGGGCGCCGCTTCGAACAGGGTGACGGCAGGGCGTAGCACCACGGCCAGCGCCATCGCGACCACCGCGAAGAACAGCAGCAGCGCGGCGAAGCTGGCCAGCGCGTTGGGGAGCCGCCACAAGGCCAGCCGGTCCGCCACCGGCGACAGGACGATGGTGAGCATGATCGCTGTGACCAGCGGCAGGAACACCACGGACCCGATCGACAGTACGAAGGGCAGCGCCAGGAACAGCCCGGTCGCCAGCAACACCACCAACGCGGAGATCAGCCGCAATTCCTGCGCGGCAAAGGTCATCCGGTTGCCGGTGCCATCCGCCGGGGCGAGTGATGCCGGTTCGGGCGGCAGAAGCGGATCGGTGCCGATCATGCCGCCCTGTAGCGCGGTTGCTACTTGGTGGGAACGGCGCGGCCGCGCCCGGCGGCAACTTCGTCCAGTTCCTCCAGGATGGCGCGATGGGCGATCGGGTCGCCCACTGCACGATCGGGGATGGAGCCTTCCTCGATCATGGCTGTCAATGCGGCGCGGGCGCGGCCCACGCGGCTCTTGATCGTGCCGACCGCACAGCCGCAGATCGTCGCCGCCTCTTCGTAGGAGAAGCCGCCTGCACCCACCAAGAGCAGCGCCTCGCGCCGTTCGGGCGGCAGGGTCAGCAGTGCGCGATGCATATCGGACAGATGGATCGGCTCCTCCTGCCCGGCGGGTGCGGTCAGGATCCGTTCCGCTGCGGTCTCGTCATACTCGCCGCGGAAGCGGTTGCGACGCATGTCGGTAAGATAGGCGTTGCGCAGGATCACAAAGGTCCAGGCGCGCATTGAGGTGCCGGGCTCGAACCGGTCCTGCGCGGCCCATGCCTTCAGCAGGGTCTCTTGCACCAGATCGTCAGCCATGTCGGGGCGACCGCACAGGCCGCGGGCGAAGGCGCGCAGGTGCGGGACCACGCCTTCCAGCTCCCGCTTGAAGGCCTTCTTGTCGTCAGCGCTGCGCTTGGGCAGCTCGCGTACTTCCGTATTCATTTGCTGGCGTCGTCGAGCTTGGAGAGCAGATCCTTGAAACTGTCGGGGATCGGTTCGTCCACCACTTGGTCATACAGCTGCTTCAGCCCGGTTGCCCAGACAGGATCGCCCTTGCCGCTTTTCATCGCCCGGTGCGTTCCGTCCGGCGATGCCCGATCAGCCGCAGGCATGTGCTTTTTCTCAGCGCCAACCATTCCTTCAACCACCCCGCCCCGACACAATGGACCACCCCGCGTCCCGGCGCGGATCCGGCGATCAAGCTGGATTGTACGCAGGAACGATCGGCGGAAAAACTTTCCGCAGACGTCCAGGAACGGAATGGGTGACATCCGGTTCCCATACCAATCGGGAAAGCGGTTACCGGGCTGTGGCCGGCGCTCCACCGGGTCAAGATGTTAGGGCAAGTGCTGGGGACTGCCAACACGGCGCAATGATGGGTTGGTTGAACAGCGCCCTTGCACAGCTGCAACAGCGATTTGGCCAGCCCGGCCGGGATAAAGCCGGGCGGCGCAGCAAGCTTGCCGCCGCTGCCGGGCGCCGGCAGGCGACGCAACGCTGGCTGATCCGTTATCCGCGGGCGGTGCCGGTCGCGATCTTCCTATTGATTGGCGCGATCACCATCATCGCCGTGACCGCCATCCAGCGGGGGGAGGACGGACGCGCCGCGGCGCAATTGCGCGTGCGGGCCGGCGGCATCTCCGCCGCGCTGGAGCGGCGGGCCAATTCCAGCAGTGCGTATCTGCGTGCCGGTGCCGCCCTGATGGCGAGCATGGACGATGCGGGCTCCGCCTCGCAATTCCGTCGCTTCGTCTCCGAATTGCGGCTCGATGCCGATTATCGCGGCGCCGACGGGATCGGGTGGGCACCCGTGGTCCGGCGCGCGGAGATCCCGGCGTTCAATGAGCTGGTCAGCCTGCAATCGCCAACCCCGGTGCAGCTGCATCCCGCACTTAGCCCCGACCAGCTGTTCGCCGTGCCCGTGACCTTCCTGCAGCCCGATACGGAGCGTAACCGGCGCGCGCTCGGCTTCGACATGTTCTCCGAACCGGTGCGGCGCGCCGCCATGCTGGAGGCGGAGCGGACCGCCCGGCCCACCGCGACCGACAAGGTGGTGCTGCAACAGGAACAGTCCGGATCGAAGGGGGCGGGCTTCCTGATCTACATGCCCGTGTTCGAAGGGGCGGTGGGCGGCCGGCAATTGCGCGGCTTCATTTACAGCCCGTTCAATGCGCAGGACTTCCTCGCCGGCGTGCTGGAGCAGGAGGAGGCGAGCATCGCCAGCATCCAGCTGTTCGACGGCACCGCCGCGCCCGAACACCTGCTGGCTGCCGCCGGCCCGCCGGACGCCGACGGCGAGACGGTGACGGAGATAGTATCCATCGCCAACAATCCCTGGGTGCTGGAAGTGCGTGCCGCCGACAAGCGCGGCCTGTCGCTGCTGTCCATGGCGACCATCATCTTCGGCATGATCATCGCCGGCATGCTCGTCCAGCTGGTGCGGCTGCTGACCCGCCAGGCGCTGGAGGACGAGGCGCGGCTCGCCTGGTTTGAGGAGCAGTCATCGATCCGTATGTCGCTAACGCGTGAGTTGAATCACCGGGTAAAGAACACGCTGGCCAATGTGCTGTCGATCATCGCCCTGACGCGGCGCCGCGCGACCGAGCTTAACGATTTCGCCGACGGGCTGGACGGCCGCATCCGTGCCCTGTCCGCCACGCACGACCTGCTGACCCAGTCCGAATGGGGCACGACGCCGGTGCGCGCGGTCGTGGAGGCGGAGCTGTTGCCCTATGCGGACGCCAGCGATCACGAGATCGATCTGGCCGGGCCGGACATCGCGCTGGCGCCGAACGAGGCATTGTCGCTGGGCCTTGCCATGCACGAACTGGCGACGAATGCGGCGAAGTATGGCGCGCTCAGCCGCGCCGGCGGTAAGGTGCGGGTGCACTGGCGCCTGGTGGCGGACGCGCTGATCCGGATCGACTGGCAGGAAAGCGGCGGGCCGCCGGTTGCGCAGCGGCGCAATCGCGGCTTCGGGTCGGACCTGATCGAACGGATCGTCGCGGCGGAGCTGAAGAACCCGGTCAAGCTGACCTTCGACCCGGCGGGCGTGCAGTGCATGCTGACCATTCCCGTTCGGCAACCGACCGAATTCGCACTGCGCGCCAGTCGTGCGCGTTCGCTGGCCCCGGCGGCCTGACACTGGACCGACTATATCCGGTCGAATATAGCGGGGCATGACTTTCCGCACCGCCAGCCGATCACTGCTTTCCGCTGTCGTCGGCATGCTGCTCGCCGGGTTGCTGGCCGCCTGCTCCGCCGAGCGGGACGGGACGGCGGGCGGGGGCCCCGTGGTGCTCGCCGCGGCCAGCCTGCAGGAGGCGCTGAGCGATGCGGGCGCTGCCTGGGCCGCACAGGGCCATCCGGCACCGCGCCTGTCCTATGCCGGGTCTAGCGTGCTGGCCCGGCAGGTGGAGGCGGGCGCGCCGGCCGACCTGTTCGTGTCGGCGGACGAGCAATGGATGGACTATCTGGAGGAACGGCGCCTGCTGCGCCCCGGCACGCGGGTGACGATCGCCAGCGGTGAACTGGTCCTGGTAGCTCCCACCCGGAGCATGGCGTCTGGCCTCGTGGCGCTGGCGCAGGGGCAGGTCGCCATGGCCGATCCCGTCGTGGTTCCTGCCGGTCGCTACGGCAAGGCGGCGCTGGAGCAGCTGGGCCTGTGGGCCGGCGTGGCGGATCGGGTGATTCCGGCGGAGAACGTCCGGGCGGCGCTGGCGCTGGTGGAGCGCGGCGAGGTGCCGCTGGGCATCGTCTACGCCACCGATGCCCGCGCGTCAGACCAGGTGAAGGTCATCCACCGCTTCGCGCCCGGCAGTCATCCGCCGATCCGCTACCCCGCGGCTGTGCTGGCAGGGGCAACGCATGCGGATGCGGCGGCCTTCCTGCAATTCCTGCGATCGCCGGCTGGCCAGCGGCTGCTGGCGGCGCGCGGTTTCGGCCCGGCTGCCGAGTGACATGTCCCTGACCGCCGCCGAATGGGCGGTGATCGGCCTGTCGCTGCGCGTCAGCTTGGTCGCGACCGCGCTGATCCTGCCGCCGTCCTGGGTCATCGCCTGGCTGCTGGCGCGGCGGCGCTTCCCGGGGCGGGCATTGCTGGACGCGGCGGTGCACCTGCCACTGGTGCTGCCGCCGGTGGTGACCGGCTGGCTGTTGCTGCTGCTGTTCGGACGGGCAGGCCCTGTCGGCGGCTGGCTGGAGGCGCAATTCGGCATCACGCTAGTATTCCGCTGGACCGGGGCCGTGCTCGCCGCCGGAATCATGGCCCTGCCGCTGACCGTACGGGCCATGCGCCTGTCGATCGAGGCGGTGGACCGCCGGCTGGTCGAAGCGGCGCAGACCCTTGGCGCGTCGCGCGTCCGCGCCTTGCTGACGATCACCCTGCCGCTCAGCACGTCGGGCATCGCCGCTGGGGCGACACTCGGCTTCGCGCGCAGCCTGGGGGAGTTTGGTGCCACCATAACCTTTGCCAGCAATATCGCCGGGGAGACGCGCACCCTGCCGCTGGCCATCTATACCGGGCTGCAATTGCCGGGCGGCGAAGGCGGCGTCGCCCGGCTGGCGATCGTGTCCATCCTGCTGTCGCTGGGAGCGCTGGTCCTGTCGGAATGGCTGGTGCGGCGTGCCGGCGAAGGGCGCGCCCATGCGCTTTGACATCAGCCTGCAGCACCCGTTCGGCGCGCTGGCGAGCGGCGTGAGGCTGCACAGCGATGCACGGCTGACCGCGATCACCGGCCCGTCTGGCTGCGGCAAGACGACGATGCTCAACTGCATCGCCGGCCTGGTGCGCCCGGCGGCGGGTCGGATCGTGGTGGACGGCACCGTCCTGTTCGACGCGGCGGCCGGGATCGACCTGCCGCCGCATCGCCGGCGCGCCGGCTACGTGTTCCAGGACGCGCGGCTGTTTCCGCATCTGACCGTCGCGGGCAATCTCGCCTATGGCGCCCGACTGGCAGCGCCAGGGAACCGGTGGATCGGCCAGGAAGAGGTGATCGATCTGCTCGGCATCGGCCTCCTTCTTCACCGCCGCCCGTCCGGGCTGTCCGGCGGGGAGGTGCGGCGGGTGGCGATCGGCCGGGCGCTGCTGTCCGCACCCCGCTTCCTGCTGCTGGACGAGCCGACCGCGTCGCTGGACAGCGCGCGGACCGGGGTGCTGCTGGCCCTGATCGAGCGTATCCGCGATTCGCTGCCGGTCCCCATCCTGCTGGTCAGTCACGCCGCGGCGGAGGTGGAGCGATTGGCCGGACATCGGTTTGTGCTTGGCGAACAGGCACCTGCTTAGCAGGGCAAGCAATTGCCGATAGGCGGCAACAGGCGTAAACTGGCGCTCCTTGGCGGGGAGGGCGAGCATGAGCGAGTTCATCGGCAGCGGCGACACTTTCAGCGATGGTGCGATCGAACAGGCGGCGAAGGCACTGGGCTGCCAGGTTGCTGCGGTCCGGGCGGTGATCGATGTGGAGAGCCGGGGCGGTTACCTGACGGACAAGCGGCCCAAGATCCTTTTCGAACGGCATTATTTCAGCCGCCTGACAGGACGGCGGCACGATGCCAGCAATCCCGACATCTCCCACCGGCGCTTCGGCGGCTACAAGGGCGGGGCGCGGGAATACGACCGGCTGAACCAGGCCATCGGGCTTAATCGCGAGGCCGCGCTGCGTTCCGCCAGCTGGGGCGCGTTCCAGATCATGGGCGACAATTGCAAGGCGTGCGGGTTCGACGATGTGGATGACTTCGTCTCCGCCATGGTCGAATCGGAAGACCGCCAGTTGCAGGCTTTCGTCGCGTTCGTGAAGGCGAACCGTCTGGATGACGAGCTGCGGCGACTCGATTGGGAAGGGTTCGCCCGCGGCTATAATGGCCCGGCGTTCCGGGCGAATAATTACGACAAGAAAATGGCTGCCGCCTTCGCCTTCCACGCCGCCGGGCCGCCGCGCACCTCCGCGGGGCGGCCGCTGCTGAAGATGGGCGCCACGGGCGAGGACGTGGAGGATCTGCAGGAGGCGCTGGGCCTGAAGGTGGATGGCGATTTCGGTCCGGCGACGAAGCGGGCAGTCATCACCTTCCAGCAGGCGCGCGGCCTGGAGGCGGACGGAATCGTCGGCGCCGGCACGTGGGAAGCGCTGGCCGACAAGCTGGACCGTGCTTGACTCGACCTGGCGGTTTGCGTAACCGCGCCGCCTTGTTCGGCTGCCGTTTTCGCGGCGGCCTCATCATGTTTTGACGATCGGGATTAGAAATGAAGCGCACTTTCCAGCCGAGCAACCTTGTTCGTGCGCGCCGTCACGGCTTCTTCGCGCGCAAGGCGACCCCCGGCGGTCGCAAGGTGCTGGCTGCGCGCCGTCGCCGCGGCCGCAAGGTCCTTTGCGCCTGAGATCGATCGGGCGGGCGCCATGTCCCGCTCCATCACCGTACTGACGCGGCGCGCGGACTTCGTCGCCGCCAACCGGGGCCTGCGTGTCGCGCGCCCCGGTTTCGTGCTGCTCAGCCGCCCCAATGGCGGGCACGGCATCCGTTACGGCATCACCGTCACCAAGAAGATCGGCAATGCCGTGGTCCGCAATCGCATGAAGCGCCGGTTCCGCGAATTGCTGCGGGCCGCGCTGCCGGCCGGTGGCCTGCCGGATCATGACCATGTGCTGATCGGCCGGGACGGCGGGGTGGAACGCGACTTCACCCTGCTGGGTGCCGAACTGGCCGTGGCGCTGGAACGCGCCGCCGCCGGCAAGGGTGATCCCCCGCGCAAGCCCCGCGCCGCCCGCCGGTGAGGCAGCTGCCCGCCCGCCTGCTGATCCTGCTGGCGCGTGGCTGGCAGCTCGGCCCATCGCTGATCCTGCCGCCCACCTGCCGTTACCAGCCATCGTGCAGCCAGTACGCGATCGAGGCGCTGGGCCGCCATGGCGCGATCAAGGGTGGATGGCTGGCGGCCAAGCGGCTAATGCGCTGCCATCCCTGGGGGGGACACGGCCACGATCCGGTGCCCTGATGCACCGTCAACAGGCGGCTGCCTGCCCGCAAGTGAAAGCGATTCTGCGTCTTGAACAATCAGCGTAACCTGATCATCGCCGTGGTGCTGAGCCTCGTGCTGCTGCTCGGCTTCGACTTCGCGATGGGCCGCTTCTATCCGGAGGCGCCCGCCCCCGTGACCCCAACGGCCGACACGCCGGTGCAGCGCGCCGCGGTGGAGGCCGGCGTGCCGGAGCCGACCACCGGCGAGATGCGGGTGCGCGACGTCGCGACCGCGCTGACCAGCGCCGGGCGCGTGCGGATCGACGCGCCGGAGGTTGCCGGCTCCATCAACCCGGTCGGCGCGCGGGTGGACGATATCGTCCTCAAGACGCACCGCCAGACGGTGGACCGCGACAGCGGCCCGGTGCGCCTGTTCGCACCGGCCGGCACGCCGACGCAGCAATTCGCCCAGTTCGGCTGGGTCGGGCAGGGCGTCGCCGTGCCGGGCGCCAACACGGTGTGGCAGGCGAGCGGCGGGCCGCTGGCGCCGGGTCGCCCGGTGACGCTGACCTGGAACAACGGGCAGGGTCAGGTCTTCACGATCCGCTTCGACATCGACGAATTCTACATGCTGACCGTGCGGCAGACGGTGGGCAATGCCGGCAACGGTTCTGTGGCGCTGCGTCCCTACGCCTTCGTCAACCGGACCAGCCGGACGGCCAGCGCCGACACCTGGAACGTCCATTCGGGCCCGATCGGCCTGTTCGACGGCGCGGTCGATTTTGCCTGGAACTATGACGACGTGGACGAGGCGGAGACCGCCGATCCGGCCGGAGCCACGGGCTGGATCGGCTTCACCGACATCTACTGGCTGTCGGCGCTGGTCCCGCAGGATGGCGCGCGTGTCACCGGCACCTTCCGCGCGCTGGGCGACACCGATTATCGCGCCGACCTGATCTACGACCCCGTGACGGTCAATCCCGGGCAGCAGGCCAGCCGTACCACGCGGCTGTTCGCCGGCGCCAAGGAAAGCGAGGTTCTCGACCATTACGAGGATGCCGGCGTCACCAATTTCGGCCTGGCGATCGACTGGGGTTGGTTCCGCTGGTTCATGAAGCCGATCTTCTGGCTGCTGCGCACGCTGTTCGACCTGACGGGCAATTTCGGCGTGGCCATCATCCTGCTGACCTGCATCATCCGCGGCCTGATGTTCCCGGTCGCGCAGAAGGGCTTCGCCTCCATGGCGCAGATGCGCGCGGTGCAGCCCAAGATGAAGGCCCTGCAGGAACGCCACAAGGACGACCGCGCGACCCTGCAGCAGGAGATCGGCAAGCTGTACCGCGAAGAAGGCGTGAACCCGGTAGCGGGCTGCCTGCCGCTGCTGTTGCAGATCCCGGTGTTCTTCGCCCTGTACAAGGTGCTGCTGATCGCGATCGAGATGCGGCACAAGCCGTTCGCGCTGTGGATTCGCGACCTGTCCGCGCCCGATCCCGCCACGATTCTGAACGGCTTCGGCCTGCTCGACTTCCAGCCGCCCAGCTTCCTGGCGATCGGCGTGCTGGCGGTGCTGCTGGGCTTCACCATGTGGCTGCAGTTCCGGTTGAACCCGCAGGCGCTGGATCCGATGCAACAGCAGGTGTTCTCCATCATGCCGTGGGTGCTGATGTTCGTGATGGCGCCGTTCGCGGCCGGTCTGCTGCTGTACTGGATCACCAGCAACATCCTGACCGTGGCGCAGCAGCGTTACCTCTATTCGCGGCACCCGCAGCTGAAGGCCGCGATGGAGGCTGACCGGGCGGAGAAGGCGCGCGCCGCGGCGGCGCAGAAGTAGGATGGAGACGCCCGCCCCGCCCGAGCTGCCGCCGGAGTTGGTGGAACAGGCGCGCCGCCTGTTCGCCGGCCGGGTGGAGTTCCTGCTGTCCGCCCCGCAGCTGCAATTCCTGCCGGAGCCGGACTTTCCGGAAGTCGCGTTCAGCGGCCGGTCCAACGTGGGCAAGAGCAGCCTGATCAACGCCGTGACTGGGCGCAAGGCGATTGCCCGCGCTTCCGTCACGCCGGGCCGGACGCAGGAGCTGAACTTCTTCGAGGTGGGTGACCCGGTGCAGATGCGCCTGGTCGACATGCCCGGTTATGGCTTTGCCAAGGCGCCCGTGAAGGTGGTGGAGCGCTGGAAGCAGCTGGTCCGCACCTTCCTGATGGGGCGCACGGTGCTGCGCCGGACGCTGGTGCTGGTGGACAGCCGGCACGGCATCAAGCCGCCAGATCTCGAGATGATGAAGATGCTGGACGAGGCGGCCGTCGGCTATCGCCTGGTGCTGACCAAGGCGGACAAGGTGAAGGCGAGCGAGCTGGAAGCCACCCGTGCCGCCGTCGCGGCGGAGGCGCGCAAGCATTCCGCCGCCTACCCCCAGCTCCACGTCACCAGCGCGGAGAAGGGCATGGGCATCGCGGAACTGCGCGCCGCCATCCTGGCCGACGCGCTACAGCGCTGACCGCCCGCGTCAGCGCGGCGCGCGGGTCCGGCCCGGCGTGGTCGCGAAACTCGCCACCGCGGGTTCGGCGAGGAAACTGCTGCGCAGCGACTGCGTGCCCGTTAGTGCCGGATCGCCCCGGCGGTTGACCCGCTGTGCCAGCAGCGCCGGCAGGCTGATCCGGTGCAATCCCTCCACACTGGCCTTGGCCGCGCTCTTGCCCTCCGCCAGCGCGCCGACGATCTCTTCCGGCGTCAGTTCGGGCCGGTCGGCCGGCAGATGCAGCAGCACCGCGGCGGCGCGGATCAGCGGGAAGAAGCGATGTTCGCCGAAGCGGTCCTTGGCGCGGAAACCGCCGGCGGAACGGTGCTCCTCGCTGTAATGCGCCTCCGCCCGCAGGCGGAAGGCATTGACCGTCTGCCGGGTCAGGCTTTCGGCGGCATCTTCCGTCACCGGGAAGCAGGCAAAGAAGTCGTCCCCGCCCACATGCCCGACGAAGCCGCCGCTGTCGCGTGCGGCGGCCTGCAGCACGTCGGCGAAGTGGAGGATGATGCGGTCACCTTCCGTGAAGCCATAGGCGTCGTTGAACGCCTTGAAATTGTCGAAGTCGAAGAACACCACACTGTGCGGATGACCCACGGCGGAGCGTAGCAGGAACCGTTGGATCGAACCGTTGCCGGGCAGCCCCGTCAGCGGATTGCGATCACGCGCTTCCTCCACCGCCCGCTCGCTGCTCAATTGCAGCACGTGCTGGCTGCTCAGCATTCCGGCGAGCCGGCCGTCCACCGTCAGGACGATGCCGCGCGCATCGGGCGCGGCCATCGCGCTTTCGATGATGGCCTCCACCGTGGCGGTCGCCTCGGCCGTGGGGCATGGGGCGGCGAGGTCGCCGGCGGTCTGCCGAAGGCCGCGGTTCTCCACCAGCGCGGCGCCGTATCCGCTGAACAGGAAAGCGTTGAGCGCGGCCTCGTACAGCGCGCCCATCACATGCCCGCCGGCATCCACCACCGGCAGCATGCCCAGCGCAACGCCCTGCCGGAACCGCGCCACCGCGTCGGCCAGTGGGGTGGTATGATGCAGCGGCTCCACGGCGATGACCATGTCCGCGATGCGTCGCGGAATGCCGCCATCACGGCGCAGCCTGCCGGCGACACCCGACGTGTCCGCCATTTGCGGGATCCGCGTCGGTCGCCCGGTCAGGAAACCCTGCGCCATGTCGCAGCCCAGTTCGCGCAGGGTGCGGAAATCGGCCTCTTGTTCGACCTGGACCGCCACCGACGGAATGCCCAGCGCGTGGCCGAGCCCGATCAGCTTGGCGACGACCGCCTGCGCCCGGGTGTTGCGCGCAACGCCGGATGTCAGGTCACCATCCAGCTTCAGGTAATCGGGGCTGGTGCCCAGCAGGCACGCGATGTCGCCGGCGCCGTTGCCGAAGCCGGATAGCGCGACCCGCAGGCCGTGCTTCGCCATGATGCGCAGCAGATCGGGCGAGAGGCGGCGATCGGTCCCGCACAGCTCCACCACCAGGCTGCCCGGCGCGATGCCGGCGTCGCGCGCCAGTGCCGCCAGGCGGAGCGGCAGGTGCTCCCCTTCCTGCAGCAGACGAGGGTCGATATTGCAGAACAGGCGGGTGCCGGGCGGCAGCTCCTGCTCCGCGAAGCTGGCCACTGCGGCCGCTGCCAGCGCTAGGTCGACCTCGATCAGGCGGCCTTCGCTGGCGGCAAGGTCCAGCAGATCACACGCGGTGGCCGGATCGTGCCCATCGGGCAGGCGGGCCAGCGCTTCGAAGCCCTGCGGCTCCAGCGTGCCCATGGCCACGATCGGCTGGAACGCGAACTGCAACCCCGCGGCATCGACCAGCCCGGCCATGGGGCGCTTGCTGGGGCGCGGCATACCTGACCTGTGCAAGTTCATCGACCGTCCCCGTCGCCACACCGGCCGCATGTTGCCATCGCCGGGGTAAACGGGCCGTTAGCGAACCGGCATGAATCAGCCGTTCCGCAACTTTACGGCTCCGTCACCCCGTTACGCGAACAGAGTTCCGCCTCGACAAGCTGCAATCTGACTGATTAGGAGGGGCGGCACAAGCCGGCTGGCAAGGGGTTGCCGGCCCGGATACCCGCGCGGGGGCGCACAATGCAGCGGAGGCCTGCGTGAAGCTGATTATCGGCAACCGGAATTATTCCAGCTGGTCGCTGCGTGGCTGGCTGGCGGCGCGCCAGTCCGGCCTGCCGTTCGAGGAGTTGACCGTCCATATCGACGGCGATGACTGGCAGGCGACCAAGCGGCTGGACGGCGAGTTCCAGCCTTCCGCCGGCAAGGTCCCGGTCTTGTGGGACGGCGACGGCGTGGTGTGGGATTCGCTCGCCATCCTCGAATACCTGGCGGACAAGGTCGGACGCGACCGCTTCTGGCCGAAGGAGCCGGCCGCGCGCGGCATGGCCCGGGCGATGGTGGCGGAAATGCACAGCGGATATCTTCCGCTGCGGCGCCTGTGCCCCATGAACATCCGCCGCCGCATCACGGGCCTGACCCTGACGGAGGAGGCGCGGGAGAACATCGTGCGCATCCTCAGCCTGTGGGCGGAGGCGCGGGCGCGGTTCGGCGCGGGCGGGCCATTCCTGTTCGGCACCTTCAGCGCGGCCGACATCTTCTACGCCCCCGTGGTCAGCCGCTTCGTCACCTATGGCGTCGGCGTGCCCGGCTTTGCCCAAGCCTACATGCAGGCGGTGTGGGATCACGCCTGGATGCAGGAATGGATCGCCGCGGCAGAGAACGAGGAATGGGTCATCGAACAGTTCGAGGTGGCCTGATCACCCCGTCTGCCCATCGGGGGCCTGACGCCCCGGAACTCGCCGCCCGGCTGCTCGCCTGTGCCAGCGTGACGCCGGCGCGCGGGGCCGTGTTCGATGCCCTGGCCGCCATGCTGGAACCGCTGGGCTTCACTTGCCACCGCTTCATCAGCGGGGGAGAGGTGGAAAATTGCCTCGCCATCCGGCCGGGGCCGGTCGGCAGCCGCCATTTCGCCTTCGCCGGCCACCTGGACGTGGTGCCCGCCGGTGACGGCTGGACCGGGGACGCCTTCCTGCCGGAGGTGCGTGGCGACCTGCTCTACGGCCGGGGTGCGGTCGATATGAAGGGGGCGATCGCCTGCTTCGCCGCGGCGTGCGCGGACATTCCGCCGGATGCGGGCACGATCAGCCTCATCATCACGGGTGACGAGGAGGGGGAGGCGATCCACGGCACCCGCGCCCTCATCACCTGGATGGACGAACACGGCATTTGGCCGGACCTGTGCCTAGTGGGCGAACCCACCAGCGTCCACCGGCTGGGCGACACGATGAAGGTCGGCCGCCGCGGTTCGGTCAACATTTGGCTGGAGGTGGCGGGCCGCGAGGGGCACGTCGCCTATCCGCACCTGGCCGACAATCCCGCGCCCAGGCTGGTCGCCATGCTGGCGGAGCTGAACGCGCTGGTGCTGGACGAAGGGACCGAGTGGTTCCAGCCGTCCAACCTGGAGATCACCGATATCGCCATCGGCAATCCTGCCACCAATGTCATTCCGGGCCGGGCCACCGCGCGCCTGTCCATCCGCTTCAACGACCGGCATACCGGCGACGCGCTGGCAGCGGAGGTATCCGCCATCGCCGCGCGGCACGGCGGCACGGCGCGCGCGGTCATTTCCGGGGAGCCGTTCCTGACCCCGCCGGGCGCCTTCTCGCGGCTGGTGGCGGACGCCGTCGAGGCTGAGACCGGCCTCACCCCCGAATTGTCCACCAGCGGCGGCACGTCCGACGCCCGGTTCCTGAAGTCGGTTTGCCCCGTCATCGAGCTCGGCCTGCTGAACGCCACCATGCACAAGCGTGATGAAGCGGTGGCAGTGGCGGATTTGGATGCCCTGACCCGTATATACCGGCGTGTCGCGATCGCGGCCCTGACCCTTGGAGTAGCTGAATGAGCACCGATGCCGAACAGATGGCGGCCGAAGCCGCGCCGATCGGGCATGGGAAGCTGCAATGGCGCATCCTGATCGGCTTCGTCGCCGGGTTGGCGGCGGGGCTTGCCGCCTACACGCTGACGCCGGGGGCGGACTGGATCGGCACGGTCGTCACCTACATCACCGGGCCGATCGGGCAGGTGTTCCTGCGGCTGCTGTTCATGCTGGTGATCCCGCTGCTGTTCAGCGCGCTGGTGATCGGCGTGGCGGAGATGGGGGAAATCCGCTCCCTGAAGCGCATTGGTCTGCGCACGCTGGCCTACACGGTCGTGGTCTCGGCCATTTCCGTCGCGCTGGCGCTGCTGCTGGTCAACGTGCTGCGCCCCGGTGACGGCGTCGACCCGGTCGCCGCGCGCGAATTGCTGGCGCAGGGCGGGCAGGGCGCCGCCAGCATCGTCGCCGCCAGTTCGGAAACACAGCCAGGCGTGGCGCAGCTGATCGCCATCGTGCCCAGCAACATCGTCGCCGCCATGGCCGACAACGACATCTTGGCGGTGATGTTCTTCGCGCTGGTCTTCGGCATCGGCATGCTGCTGGTGCAGACGCGCCGCACCGCCGCGCTGAAGGACGGGATCGAGGGCTTGTTCGAGATTGCGATGCGGCTGATCGGCATCGTCATCCAGTTGGCGCCGATCGCCATCTTCTGCTTCATGTTCAACCTGTCCGCCCAGTTCGGGTGGGACCTGCTTTTCAAGCTAGCCGCCTACGTCGGTGTGGTGGTGCTGGCGCTGGCGCTGCAAATGTTCGGCGTGTTTTCCGCCATCCTGGCGTTCGTGGCAAAGAAGAGTCCGATCGCCTTCTTCCGCGAGACGCGGGAGGCCAGCATCATGGCCTTTTCCACGGCCAGTTCCAACGCGACGCTGCCCACCGCGCTGCGGATCGCCGATACGGAGCTGAAGCTGCCCGGCCGCGTCGCCCGCTTCGTGCTGACGATCGGGGCCACCGCCAACCAGAACGGCACGGCCATGTTCGAAGGCGTGACGGTGCTGTTCCTGGCACAGTTCTTCGGCGTGGACCTGTCGCTGGGCGATCAGTTGTTCGTGATGCTGGTGGCGATCCTGGCCGGCATCGGCACTGCCGGCGTGCCGGGCGGATCGCTGCCGGTGGTGGCGCTGATCCTGGCGAGCGTAGGCGTGCCGCCGGAGGGGATCGGCCTGATCCTGGGCGTCGACCGTTTCCTCGACATGTGCCGCACGGCGCTGAACGTCGTGGGCGATCTCGTCGCGGCGCAGACCATCTCCTCCCTGTCGGAGAAGGATGCGGTCGCGACCGCCGACTAGCGCTGGCAGCGGGGGCAGTACCAGGTGCTGCGCCCGCCCTGCACGATGCGGGTGATAGTGCCGCCATCATCGCGCAGGCACGGCTCGCCCTCCCGGTCGTACACGGCGAAGGAGCTGGCGAAATAGCCGAGTTGCCCGTCAGGATGGGCGTAGTCGCGCAGCGACGATCCGCCTTGCTCGATAGCCAGTTCCAGGACAGCGCGGATCGCCGGGACCAGCCGCACCAGCGCCGCGCGCGACACCGCGCCCGCCGGCTTCAGCGGGCTGATCCGCGCCCGGTGCAGCGCCTCGCACACATAGATGTTGCCGAGGCCCGCCACGATCCGCTGGTCCAGCAGCAGCAGCTTGATCGCCTGCTTGCGGGTCGTGAACGCGGCGTGGAGATGCGCAGCGGTCAGGTCCGGTCCCAACGGTTCCGGTCCCATGGCGGCAAAGGCCGGGTAATCGTCCAGCCCCGCCGTGTCCGCCAGGGCGACGAAGCCGAAGCGGCGCGGATCGCACAGCGCCAGCAGGTGATCGCTTGTGCCCAGCAGCAGGTGGTCATGCGTGCCGATCGCGTCCGGGTCGATCCGCCAGCGCCCGCTCATGCCCAGGTGGAAGATCAGCGTCCGATCCCGGTCGGTGTGGATCAGGCCATACTTGGCCCGGCGGCCCAGGCCGATGACGCGCGCACCGGTCAGCGCCTGCACCAGATCGGGCGGGAAGGGGAAACGCATGTCGGGCCGGCGCGGCTCCACCCGATCCAGCCGGGCGCCGTCCAGCACGCGGGTCAGCCCGCGCACCGTCGTCTCTACTTCGGGAAGTTCGGGCATAGATCAGGCAGATAGGCGGCGGCCTGCCTGTCGCCAAGCCGTGCGCCGGGCGCTAGGGGCCACACCATGTCGTCCGCATGGTCGTCCGAACGCCGCCAGTTCCAGGCCTTCGCCCTGCTGGGCCTCGTCATGGTGTTGTGGGCGGGCAATTCCATCGTCGCGCGGGCGTTCAGGCTGGACATCCCGCCCTTCACCCTGGCGCTGGGTCGGTGGGTGATCGCGTCGGCCATCATCCTGCCTTTCGCCTGGGGTCAGTTGCGGCAGGACCGGGCGGCGCTGCTACGCAGTTGGCATGTCGTCCTGCTGCTGGGGCTGCTGGGCATCGGCGCGTTCAACGCGCTGCTCTATACTGGCCTGCAATATTCCACGGCCACCAATGCGCTGCTGCTGCAGGCGCTGACCCCGGCGCTGGTGACCGTGCTGGACCGGGTGCTGTTCGGCACGCGCACCACGCCACTCAGGGTGCTGGGCATCGTGGCCTCGATCGCTGGCGTCGCGACCATCGTGTTCGCCGGCGATCTTGCAGCCGCCATGCGGCTGGCGTTACGCCGGGCGGACCTGTTCCTGCTGGGTTCGGCGATGGTCTGGACGTTCTACACTCTGCTGCTGCGGCTGAAGCCGCCGGTGGCGGGCACCAGCCTGGTGGCGGTGACCTTCGTCATCGGCATCCTCGCCATGGCGCCACTTGCCATGTGGGAATGGGCACGGGGCCTGACGGTGAACTGGTCCGGCGGGGTGGTCGGCGCCTTCCTGTATGTCGGCATCCTGCCCTCGCTCGTCTCCTACCTCATCTACAACTGGGCGGCGGGCGTGGTCGGGCCGGCGCGCGCCACGCAGACGCTGACGCTGATGCCGCTGTTCGGCGCCATCCTGTCCGCTGCCTTGCTGGGGGAGGCGCTGCACCCGTACCACTTCGCCGGCATGGCGCTGATCGTCGCGGGCATCGGCCTGTCTGCCCTTGGCGCGCGGCCTTCGGCATCCTAGAGGACGAAGCATGAGCGATATGCCCCCCGCAGAGCAGGTTTCCTTCGGCTACCAGGATGTCGCGCCGGAGGAGAAGACCCGGCGTGTCGGCGCCGTCTTCAGCAACGTGGCGGCGAAGTACGACGTCATGAACGACGCCATGAGCGCGGGGATGCACCGCCTGTGGAAGGACCGCTTCGTGCGGCGGGTAAAGCCCCGCAGCGGGGAGGCGATTCTGGACATGGCGGGCGGCACCGGCGACATTGCCTTCCGCATGGCAGCCAGCGGCGCGGCGGTGACCGTCGCCGACATCAACCAGGACATGCTGGACGTCGGCGTGGAACGCGCGGTGGAACGCGGGATCGACACGCTGGTCTGGTCCCGCCAGGACGCATCCGCGCTGACCTATCCAGACCGCGTGTTCGACGCCTACACCATTGCCTTCGGCATCCGTAATGTGACCGACGTACAGGCGGGCCTGAACGAGGCTTACCGCGTGCTGCGCTATGGCGGGCGGTTCTTCTGCCTGGAGTTCTCGACCACCACCTGGCCGGGCTTCAAGGAAGCGTACGACCTTTATTCGCATCAACTGGTGCCACGCATCGGGCAGGCCATCGCGGGCGATGCGGAGAGCTACCGCTACCTTATCGAATCGATCCGCCGCTTCCCCTCCATGCCGGAGTTCGAGGGCATGATCCGCAAGGCGGGCTTCGTGCGGACGAAGGTGGAGCCGATCCTGGGCGGGGCGGTGGCGATCCATTCCGGGTGGAAGGCCTGACCGCCGCTTCATGACCGCACCTGCCACGCACATCCTGCGCCTGCTCGGCTGGGGGCGCACGCTGGCGCGCCATGGCGCGCTGCGCCCGATCGAGCGGAATGCGAATACGCCCGGACCGGTCCGCCGGCTGGTCCGCGTTGCGCGGTTTGGCACGCGTCAGCCGGCGGAGCCCGACTTCGCCGCGGCCTTCCGCGCGATCGGGCCGGCGGCGATCAAGCTTGGCCAGTCGCTCGCCACCCGGCCCGACATCGTGGGCGACGATGCGGTGCGAAACCTCCTCAGCCTGCAGGACAACCTGCCGCCCGTCCCGTTCGAGGCGATCCGCGCGCAGATCGAACGCAGTTTCGAGGCGCCGCTCGACCGGCTGTTCGCCTCCGTCGACCCGGTGCCGGTCGGTGCCGCCTCCATCGCGCAGGTCCACAAGGGCGTCACGCTGGACGGCCGCACCGTCGCCATCAAGGTGCTGCGCCCCGGCGTTCGCGAACGGCTGGCGCGCGATATCGACACCTATGAATGGGCCGCCGCCCATCTTGAGGCGCTGGGCGGGGAAGCCGGTCGCCTGCGCCCGCGTCTCACCATCGCGAATTTCAAACGCTGGACCAATCGGGAATTGGACCTGCGCCGCGAAGCCGCCAGTGCCAGCGAACTGGCCGAGGCGATGCGCGGCTTCGGCGGGTATAATGTGCCCGCCATCGACTGGGACCGGACCAATGGCCGGGTGATGACGGTCGAATGGATCGATGGCATCAAGATCGCCGACATCGCCGCCCTGCGCGCCGCCGGCCACGACATGCCGGACCTCGCCCGCCGGCTGGTGCTCGCCTTCCTGACGCAGGCGATCAGCGGCGGGTTCTTCCATGCCGACATGCACCAGGGCAATCTGTTCGTGCGCGCCGATGGCGGCATCGTGGCGATCGATTTCGGCATCATGGGCCGCATCGACCAGCGCGCCAGGCAATGGCTGGCGGAGATCCTGTACGGTCTCACCACCGGCAATTACCGGCGCGTGGCTGAGATCCATTTCGAGGCGCAGTACGTGCCCGGCCACCATTCGGTCGAGGAATTCGCCACCGCCCTTCGCGCGGTGGGCGAACCGATGCGCGGCAAGCCGGTGAGCGAGCTGAGCGTGGGCCAGATGCTGGACGGCCTGTTCGCCATTACCCGCGACTTCGACATGCAGACCCAGCCGCATCTGCTGCTGTTGCAGAAGACCATGGTGATGGTCGAAGGCATCGCCACCCAGCTCGATCCCGGCATCAACATGTGGGATGTCGCGGCGCCCTTCGTGCGCAGCTGGATCCGTGACGAGTTGGGGCCGGAGGCGGCGCTGGCCGACCGCATCCGCACAGACACCGAAACGCTGCTGCGCATCCCGGCGCTGATCCGCCGGCTGGAGGAGCAGTACCCGCCCCGTGGCGGCGCGCCGGAGGCGCCGCCGCTGCCCAAGGTGGGCCTCCTGTGGGAACGGCGGGGCCAAGGGCGCGGCCGGTTCTGGCCGGGCTACCTGCTGGCGGCGATCGGCGGCGGGCTGCTGGTCTGGGCCGGTGCCGTGACCGGGTGGCTCGCATGATGCTGGGCACGGTGATCGGCCCGCGCGTGCAGCCGCTGACGCCGCTTGGCCGGTGGGAGGTGCTCGGCCGTCCGCTGCGCGCCCTGCGGCCCGGGCCGGCGCTCGCCGGTCTGCTGCTGTTGCTGCTCGCCCTGGTGTGGAGCGGCGTCGCTATGCAGCGGTTCGAGGAGGTCAAGCAGGCCCGCGCCGCCGAGGTCATGAAGAAGCGCAAGATGGGCCGCAAGGGTGACATCGCGCTGTACCAGCGGATCAACGACCGCTTGGCCCGCGGGCAGGACTACTACACCGTCGCGCTGGATGAGCAGCGCAACAACCATTATCCGGTGAAGCCCTTCGTCACAGTGCGCATGCCGACGCTGGCCTGGTCTTCGCTGCTGCTGGGGCCAACGGCGTGGAAGTGGCTCGGCATGGGGCTGCTCGCCGCCGTCGCGCTCGCCTGGGCGACCCATCTGCGCCAGCTTGCCTCCGCGCCGGAACGGCTGCTGGTGCTGGGGGTGACGGTCGCCGCCGGATGGCAGGCGCTGATGCCGCAGATCGGGCTGAAGCACGACGTGGTGGCCGGCCTGCTGCTGTCGCTCGGCTTCGCGCTCTACCGCCCGCAGCGCTGGTGGCCCGCATGGTTCGCGGTGCTGCTGGCCGTGCTGGTGCGCGAACTGGCAGTTCCGTTCGTGCTGGTCTGGGCGGCGGTCGCGCTGCTGGGCCGTCGCTGGACGGAACTGCGCGCCGTGCTGCTGCTGCTCGCGCTGTGTATCGCCGCCATCGCGCTCCACGCCTGGAACGTCCATGCCGCGCAATTGCCCGGCGATCCCGCGTCCCCGGGCTGGAGCGAGCGGCTGGGCCTGCCGCTGGTCTGGGGCAGCTTCGCCGACGTCACCCTGCTGCGCTACCTTCCGGCGTGGAGCGCCGGACCGCTCGCTTTGCTGGCGCTGGTCGGCTGGGCCGGGATCGGCGGGCGCACCGGGCTGTTCGCGCTGGCGTGGTTCGGCGGGATGAGCGTCGCGGTCGCCCTGTTCGCGCGGGCCAACACCTTCTACTGGGTACTCGTCATGCTGCCGGGGTACTTCGTGGGTCTGGCGCTGGCGCCCCGCGCGCTGGCCGACTGGATACAGGCGGCGCGCGGCCGCATCCGCCGCCCGCGCCACGGCACGCTGCTGGGCGCATGAGCGGGCAGCGGCGCATCCTGCTGATCGTGGGCGGCGGCATCGCGGCCTACAAATCGTGCGAGCTGGTCCGCCTGCTGGCCAAGGCCGACGTCGCTGTCACCTGCGTGCTGACCGATGCCGGGGCCGAGTTCGTGACGCCGATGACGCTCGCCACCCTGTCCGGCAATCGGGTCCACACATCGCTGTGGGACGCGGGCGAGGAGGCGGAGATCGGCCACATCCAGCTCAGCCGCGCGGCGGACCTGGTGGTAGTGTGCCCGGCGACGGCGGACCTGCTGGCCAAGATGGCGCACGGCCTGGCGAGCGATCTTGCCACCACGCTGTTGCTGGCGACCGACACGCCGGTGCTGGCGGTTCCGGCGATGAATGTCCGCATGTGGCAGCACCCTGCCACGCAGCGGAACCTCGCCACCCTGCGCGGCGATGGCGTGACGGTTATGGAGCCGGACGAGGGGCCGATGGCCTGCGGCGAATACGGCCCCGGCCGCCTGCCGGAGCCGGAGCAGATCGCGGCGGAGATCGCCCGCCTGCTGGGCCGGGTGGTGGCCGATCCGCTGGCCGGCCAGCCGGATTTCGCCCCCGCAGCCCCGCGACCGCTGAATGGCCGCCACCTGCTGGTGACCGCCGGGCCGACGCACGAAGCGATCGACCCCGTCCGCTTCATCGCCAACCGGTCGAGTGGGCGGCAGGGCTTCGCCATCGCCGCCGCCGCCGCCGATGCGGGCGCCCGCGTGACTCTGGTGGCGGGGCCGGTCTCGCTATCCACTCCGCCGGGTGTCGACCGGGTCGATGTGGAGAGCGCGAGCGAGATGCAGGCGGCGGTGCACGCCGCGTTGCCGGCGGATGCCGCCGTGATGGTGGCCGCCGTCGCCGACTGGCGCCCGGCCGCCGCCGCCACGGCCAAGCTGCCCAAATCGGGAATCGCCGACAGCGGCATCCCGTTGGCCGCCAATCCCGACATCCTCGCCGAACTCGCCCGCGATCCGCAGCGCCCGCGCCTGCTGGTCGGCTTCGCGGCCGAGACCGGCGACCCGCTGGCAAGCGCGACCGAGAAGCGCATCCGCAAGGGCGCGGACTGGATCGTCGCCAACGACGTGTCGGGTGACGTGATGGGCGGCAGCGCCAATCAGGTCCACCTCGTGACCGACAGCGGGGTGGAAGACTGGCCGCATCTGCCCAAAGAGGAGGTCGCCCGCCGCCTCGTCGCCCGCATTGCAGAGGCACTCGCCACCGATGACTGATCCCGTTCCCGTCCGCATCCTGCGCCTGCCGCACGGCGCCGGCCTGGCGCTGCCAGCCTATGCCACGGCAGGGGCCGCCGGGATGGACGTGCTGGCGGCGGAGGACGTGACGCTGGCGCCAGGCATGCGCCATGCCGTGGGCACCGGCCTCGCGCTGGCGATCCCCGCCGGGTACGAGATCCAGGTTCGCCCGCGGTCCGGCCTGGCGCTTATGCACGGTATCACCGTGCCCAACACCCCCGGCACGATCGACAGCGATTATCGCGGCGAGCTGAAGGTCATCCTGATCAATCACGGGGCCGAACCCTTCGCCATCCAGCGCGGCGACCGCATCGCTCAACTGGTGCTCGCGCCCGTGGTGCAGGCTGCGTGGATGGAGGCGGAGACGCTGGACGAGACGGCGCGCGGCGCCGGCGGCTTCGGCTCTACCGGCGGCCACCTGCGCCTCTGACCCGGACCGTGCCAGCCGCCCCTTACGATGCCATCGTCCTCGGCGCGGGAGCGGCGGGGCTGATGTGCGCCGGGGTTGCGGGGCAGCGCGGACGCCGCGTGCTGGTGCTCGATCATGCGGCCCGGCCGGGCAACAAGATCCTGATCTCCGGCGGCGGGCGGTGCAACTTCACCAATATCGGTACCGCGCCCGATCGGTTCCTGTCCGCCAACCCGCATTTCGCCCGCTCCGCGCTCGCCCGCTACACGGCCGCGGACTTCGTGGCGCTGGTCGATCGGCATGGCATCGCCTGGCACGAGAAGACGCTGGGGCAATTGTTCTGTGACGGTTCCGCCCGGCAGATCGTCGATCTGCTGCTGGCGGAATGCGACGCCGCGGCGGGCCACAGTGGGCAGGTAGAGGTGCGCTGCGGGGACGCGATCACCGATGTCGCTCATGCGGACGGCGTCTTCCGGGTCACGGCGGGCAGGCAGGAGCATCACGCACCGGCGCTGGTGGTGGCCACCGGTGGACCATCCATCCCGAAGCTCGGCGCCACCGGCTTCGCCTATGACCTCGCCCGCCGGTTCGGTCTGAAGGTGGTGGAGCCGCGCCCGGCGCTGGTGCCGCTGACCCTGCCGGGGGAGGAGCTGCTGTTCCGCCAGCTTTCCGGTATTGCGGCGCCGGTCGTCGCCAGCACCGGGAAGACGAGCTTCGCGGAGGCTGCCCTGTTCACGCACAAGGGGCTGTCTGGGCCGGCGATTCTGCAGGTCTCGTCCTATTGGCGGCACGGGCAGGCTGTCGGGATCGACTTCCTGCCTGACGCGCCCGCCGGTTGGCTGCGCCAGGCGAAGCGCGATGCCCCGCGCCAGACGGTGCCGCGCCTGCTGGCCCGCCACCTGCCGGACCGGCTGGCGGAGGCGCTGGGCGAACGGCTCGCGCTTGGCGGCGATCTGGGGAACCTGCCCGATGCGAAGCTGGCGGCGGCGGAGCAGCGTCTGTCCGCCTGGCAGTTCACACCGTCGGGCAGCGAAGGCTATGCCAAGGCGGAGGTTACGGCGGGCGGGGTCGCCACGGCCGGCCTGTCGGGGCAGACCATGGCGGCGCGCCATCTACCGGGCCTGCACTTCATCGGGGAGGCGGTGGATGTCACCGGCTGGCTCGGCGGGTATAATTTCCAATGGGCCTGGGCCAGCGGCTGGGCCGCCGCGCAGGCACTATAGAAAAGGCGGCGAACCCTTGCCGGGCCGCCGCCTGTTTCTGTTGTCGCTGGAGCGCCGCCGTCAGCGGTTGTCGCGACGGACCGGCTGATCCTCCGGCGCGATGGAGATGCGCAGCGTCTCGCCCGAATTGCCCGGGAAGTCGGTGAACATCGCCTCGACCAGGTTGGGCACCAGGTACTGCAGCCGGTTGCTGGTCGACACGGCCTGCGCACTGCCTTCGAACAGACGCTGACCATCGGCCACGCGGTCGATCTTCACGTCGATGCCGCTGGTGTAGATGGTGTAGCTGCGGACATCGTTGCCCCAGCCGCCGCCCCAGCCGCCCCAGCCGCCGCCGTAGAAGCCCGGATGGAAGCCGTAGCCCCAGCGGCTGAACCGGCCGAAGCCGCCACCCCAACCGCCCCAGCCGCCCCACGGACCGAAGCCGGCCGACGGGTAGGAGCGGACGCGTTCCCGACCGTTGTCCACGCCATAATCGAACCGGACCAGCAGCGTCGCGCTGTCGGGGGAGGCGGCGCGGGCATAGCCAAGCTGCCCCATCTCCGCCGCGATCCGCTCGGCATAGGTGCTGAATTCGAGACTGTTGGCGAGGGCCGGATCCTCCGGCACGATGGCAAAGCTCTGGCCCGTGGGGGCAGGCAACTGCGCCTGGAAGCGGGATACATCCGCGTTGAACGGGGTCGCACAGGCGGCAACCCCGGCCAGCAGCAGCGGGGCACTGACCAGCTTGGCGCGGTGGGTTAGTCGTGACACGAACGACATGCGATTCTCTCCAGCGATGCTGGGCCGGCACGCCAGACGCGGGAATGCGACCCGTCTGGGATATAGGGGACGCCCGGCCCCAATACGATAGCCCGCGCTATATGCGCGACGCGGTGAACGGCGATTGAATGGATCGCCGTCCTAAACCGTTGCAAAACAACCGTTTGTTTATCGCACCATGCCCAGCGCCTGGTAGGTCCGCTCCAGCGTCGGTCCGGCCAGCGCGCGCGCCTTCGCCGACCCGTCCGACAGCACCGAGTCGAGCGCCGCACGATCTTCCAGCAATTGCGTGAAGCGCGTGGTGATCGGCGCCAGCACCTCCACCAGCAGCTCGCCCAGCTTCGGCTTGAACGCGCCAAAGCCTTGCCCGGCATGCTCCGCCAGCACCGTGTCCACGCTGCTGTCCGCGAGCGCGGCATAGATGGTGACGAGGTTCAACGCCTCAGGCCGGTCAGCGAGGCCGGCCTTCTCACCCGGCAGCGGCTCGGGATCGGTCTTCGCCTTCTTGACCTTCTTCATCACCTCGTCCGGCGCATCCGTCAGGTTGATCCGGCTCATGTCCGATGGGTCGGACTTGCTCATCTTGGCGCTGCCGTCGCGCAGGGACATGATCCGGGCGGCGGCTGGCGGGATGATGGGATCGGGCAGGGTGAAGACCGGCGCATCCTCCGATGCGAAGTCGTTGTTGAATTTCTGCGCGATGTCGCGGGCCAGCTCCAGATGCTGCTTCTGGTCCTCCCCCACGGGTACATGCGTCGCCTGGTACAGCAGCACGTCCGCCGCCTGCAGCACGGGATAGGTGAACAGGGCGACGCTGGCGCCCTCCCGGTTCTTGCCCGACTTGTCCTTGAACTGCGTCATGCGGCCGAGCCAGCCCATGCGGGCGGTCCCGTTCAGCAGCCACTGCAGCTCCGCATGCTGGGGCACCTGCGCCTGGTTGAACAGGATGGAACGCGCCGGATCGATCCCACAGGCGACCAGCGCGGCGGCCAGCTCCAGCGTGCCGGCGCGCAAGGCAGCGGGATCGTGCGGCATGGAGATGGCATGCATGTCCGCCAGGAAGAACAGGCATTCGCCGCCTGACGGCAGATTGTCCTGCATCCGCACCCAGTTGCGGATCGCGCCGAGGTAATTGCCGAGGTGGAGCTGCCCGGTGGGCTGGATGCCGGAGACGATACGCATGGGGCGTGCCCCTACCACATCGCCCCTACTCGGCAAGGTCGACGGGCTTCTGCGGCCGGCGTCGGCGCAGCTGCGCGATGAGATCGCGGTCGATCGCGCCGATCGCCCAGGCGACGACAAAGAACGCCGCCGCCCCGCCACCAACCAGCACCGCCAGCGACCAGACCCGCGCGCCCACGCTGCCGCCGAAATATGGGGAGAGCCAGGGCACCAGCCAGACGAGCAGCGCGCTCATCACCGCGGTCGCCACGATCTGCCGGGCAACCCGCCCGCCCAGCTTGGTGGTGAAGCGGAACCAGCCGCGCCATTGCAGCACCGCATACAGCGTCAGCACGTTCAGGGTCGCAGTGAAGGCGGTCGCCGCCGCGAGCCCGACGATGCCGTATCGCGGCACGACGTAGAAGTTGAGCGCGATGTTGATCGCCAGCGTGCCGGCGGCGCACCACACGGGGGTGCGCGTGTCCTCCCGGCTGAAGAACGCCGGCTGGAACACCTTCACCAGCACATAGGCGGGCAGGCCGCAGACCAGCGCCACCACGATGTCCGCCATGATCGCGCCGTCCGCGGGCGTCATCCGCCCGCCGACGAAGAAGGCGGTGACGAAGGCGGGCGCGCAGATGGCGAGCGCGGCGGCGGCAGGCAGGGTGAGCAGCGTCGCCACCTCCACCGCATTGGTCTGCAGTCGCTGCGCCTCCCGTGCGTCGCCGCTTTGAATATGGCGTGCCAGCATCGGCAGGATCGCGGTGCCCAAGGCGATGCCGAAGATGCCCAATGGCATCTGGTTCAGCCGGTCCGCCAGCTTCAGCAGTGTCAGCGAACCCTGCGGCAGGCTGGTGGCGAAGAACGTGTCGACCAGCTGGCTGATCTGGTAGATGCCCGCGCCGAACGTCGCCGGCAGGATTAGCATGCCCAGCCGCCGCACGTCCGGCGTGAAGCGCGGTGCCGTAACCTTGAGCCGCACGCCGGCCCGGCGCGTGGCCCAGCCCATATAGGCGAGCTGCGCCACCCCCGCGGCGGCCAGGGCGAAGGCCTGCGCATAGGCGACCGCCGCATCGTTGCCGCTGGCCTGCCGCCAATAATACCCTGTGATGATGCCTGCGATCAGTACGACATTCAGCAACACCGGCACGAAGGCGCCGGGGGCGAAGCGGCTGCGTGCGTTCAGCAGGCCCGACAGCATCGCCACCAGGCTGACCAGCAGCAGATAGGGGAAGGTGATACGCGACAGCGTGACCGCCAGCTCGAACTTGCCCGGCACGCTCTGATATTCGCGCGCCAGCAGCCAGACGATGCCTGGCATCACCAGCATGGCGAGGGCGGAAAAGCCCAGCAGCACCCAGACGAACACGGACAGGACATTACCGGCGAAGCGGTCCGCGGCCTCTTCCCCGCCCCCTTCGCTGTCGGCCCCATGCAGGCGCCGCGTGTACATCGGCACGAAGGCGACGGAGAACGCCCCTTCCGCGAATAGCCGGCGGAAGGTGTTGGGCAGGGTGAAGGCCAGCTGCCACGCATCGGCGGCGAGGCCGGCGCCCAGCACGCGGGCGACCAGCATGTCGCGGATGAACCCGAATACCCGGCTGACCGCGGTCAGCCCGCCGATCGTGCCGACGTTACGAACCAGGCTCATCCGCCGGCCCCGCCTGTGCTAGAGGATCAGGCCTCGCCCGCCGGTTCGCCGGCCAGCTGTTCCGCCTGGCTGCGCTGCTGCTGCAGCTGCTGCAGGTACAGGCCGTTAAAGTCGATCGGATCGAGCAGCAGCGGCGGATAGCCGGCATCGCGGACAGCATCGGCGATCACGCGGCGGGCGAACGGGAACAGGATACGCGGCGCCTCCGCGTAGGAGAATGCATGGCGCTGGTCGTCGTTCATGTTGCGCATGCCGACGAGGCCGCAATAAGCCAGCTCCACCAGGTAGGCGGTGCCCTGGCTGGTCTTGGCGGCGGTGGTGATCTTCAGCTCGACCTCGGTGAACTCGTCATTGATCTTGCGCGCGCCGATGTTGAACTGCACGTCCAACTGCGGCTGCTCCTGCCACTGGTAGCTTTCCGGCGCGCGCGGGTTCTCGACCGACAGGTCCTTCACATATTGCGTCACCAGCCCGGCGACGGGCGCCGTGTCGTGGCCGTTGGCGCCATTGAGATTGTCGAGACTGGTCAGCACGTCGCCTTCTTCGGCCATGATCGTAAGCGCTTTCGGTAAAGGAATGCAGGCGCGACCAGCGCGCGGGCGGATAGGAAGCGCGGCGAGTAGCATCGCGCCCGCGCCGCTGCAACGGCCAGCCCGTCGCTGGCGGGGCACCAGCCGCCCTCCGCTGCGTTGCGTATTTGTGATCCGCGCCTATTTCTGGCAGGAACCAAACTTTCTTAAGGCCGGACGGTTACAGCCGCTGGCCTGCAGCGGGACAGAAACGTGATCGAGATCGTCATCCTCGCCATGATCGCAGCCTTCCTAGGGCTGCGGCTGTATTCCGTGCTGGGCCGCCGGGCCGAGCATGAGGAGGAGCCGGTGGTGCCGACACGCTTTGATCGCGCCGACGGGGCCGCCCCCCGCCCGCTGTCCGCTCCGCAGACCGATCGCGTCCGTCCCCAAGCGGAGGCGGCGCGCCCCATCGCCGGTGTGCCCGCCGCGGCGGAAACCGCGCTGCGGCAGATCGCCATGGCGGATCGCCGGTTCGACCCGGCACAATTCGTCGGCGGCGCACGCGGCGCCTACCGCATGATCCTGGAAGCGTTCTGGCGCGGCGACCGGGAGGAACTGCGCAGTCTGTGCGACGATGACGTCTATGCCAGCTTCGCCAGCGCGATCGACGCGCGCGAGGCGGCGGGCGAGACGCTCGACAACCGGCTCGTCCGGATAGAGGATGTGCGGATCGAAGGCGCCAGCCTGACCGGCCGCACCGCGCGCATTGCGGTCCTCTTCGTGGCGGACATCGCCGCCGTCACCCGTGACCGGAACGGCAATGTCATCGCCGGATCGCTGGTCGACGCGATCGAGGCGCGTGACGTCTGGACCTTCAGCCGCGATCTCGACTCGGCCGATCCCGACTGGCTGCTGGACGAGACGGACGAGGGCTGAGGCCTGGCACTCGCGATCGCCTGACCTATGGCCCGCCCCCCGCGCGGCTTGACCGCCGGGGAACAGGCGGCATGGAGCCGGCTGGCCCATAGCGTGACCCCGCTGCCCGGCCGGCGCTTGCCGCCCCGACCGGTGCCGGCGGTGGAACCGCCCGCCACACCCTCTCCGCCGCCGCCGCCCGGTCGCGCGGCGCCGCCAGCCCCTTCATCCGCACGCGGCCACACGCCGCCACTGGCGCAGCAGCAGGGGCTGGACGCCGGCTGGGATCGGCGACTCGCAAGGGCGGCGATCGCGCCCGATTTCACCATCGACCTGCACGGCCACACGCTGGACCAGGCCTACACCCGCCTGCACATGGGCATCGGTCAGGCGCATGCGATGGGCGCGCGACTGGTGCTGCTGGTGACCGGCCGGCCGCGCCCGGCCGATCCGGCGGATCGCGGCACCAGCCGGGGGGCGATCCGCGCCAAGGTGCTCGACTGGCTGGCCGCAGGCCCACATGCGTCGGACGTGGTCGCCATCCGCAACGCCCATCGCCGCCATGGTGGCGATGGCGCGCTGTACCTTGTGCTGCGCCGCCAGCGTTAGACCCGTTTTTGCCCGCGTGCGGGTATCGGTTTCGCAGGGCACGGGGAAAGTAGCTGCACCTGCAACAATGATAACGCTATAGCCCCTGCTGCGCACCTCCGGATCGGGTGGGCAGGGGAGGGGCTGAACGTGCACATGAACCCGGCGGAGGCGTTCCTCCTGGCCATGCTGGTGATCTACACGCTGCCATGGCTGGTCTGGCGCCTGGCTCGGACGGAGCCGTGGGCGCCGCTGGTGGTGGTGCAGATCGTCGGCGGTATTCTGCTTGGCCCCGGCGTGCTGGGCGTCGCGTGGCCCGGCGCATATGCCGCGATCTTCACCCCGGCCACGATCGGATCGCTTAACGGGATCGCCATGTGGGCGGTCATGCTGTTCGTGTGGATCGCGGGGATCGAGCTCGACACGGCGGAGGCATGGCAGCGGCGGGCGGAGACGGGGCTCACCGCCGCGCTTGCCTTGCTGGTGCCGCTGCTGGCGGGCAGCGCCGCGGCATGGCTGCTGCTGCGGGCACCCGGCTGGCGGGGCGCCGCCGGGCAGGATTGGCAGGTGGTGCTGGGCATCGGCATGGCCTGCGCCGTCACCGCGCTGCCGATCCTGGTCCTGTTCCTGGAACGGCTGGAGATCCTGCGCAGCGCGCTGGGGCAGCGCGTGCTGCGCTATGCCAGTCTGGACGATGTGGCGATCTGGGGTGTGCTGGCGCTGATCCTGCTCGACTGGGATCGGGTCGGGCGGCAGGCCGGGTTCCTGCTCGGCTTCATCCCCGCCGCCCTCGCCATGCGCTGGCTGCTGGCGCGGGTGCGACCGGCCGATCGCTGGGCGATCAGCCTGGCATGGCTCGCCGCTTGCGGCTTCGCCGGCGATTGGGCTGGGCTGCACTTCATGGTCGGCGCCTTCCTGTCCGGCATGGTGCTGGATGCCAGGCTGTTCGACCAGGCGACGATGGACCGGTTCCGCGGTTTCGTGCTGCTGGCGCTGATGCCGGTGTTCTTCCTCTCCACCGGCCTGCGTACGCAATGGGGCATGGGCGGGTGGACGGTGTTTGCCGCCGCCGCGCTGCTGCTGGCCGCGGCCGTCGGCGGCAAGCTGGCGGGGGTGGGCCTGGCCGGCCGCATCCTGCGCTGGCCACGGGGAGAGGCGCTGACGATCGGCTGGCTGCTGCAGACCAAGGCGCTGATCATGATCATCTTCGCCAACATCCTGCTCGACCGGCAGATCATCAGCGCGGACACCTTCACCGCGCTGCTGCTGATGGCGCTCGGCAGCACGATGCTGACCATGCCGATGGTGCGGCGGCGCCTTTATGACAAAGCCGGCCCCCTCCCGCATGGGGAAGGAGCCGGCTCCGGCGACCCATTCTAGGGCTCTTGCTTGGGAAGATCAGACGCGGCGATCGCCCACCGGGCGGCTTTCCACGTCGAAGCGGTCGGCATCCATCACCTTGGTCCACGCCTTGATGAAGTCGCGCACGAACTTCTCCTCGTGCCCCGTCTCGGCATAAACCTCCGCCGTGGCACGCAACTGGGAGTTGCTACCGAAGATCAGGTCGGTGCGGGTCGCCCGCCACTTCTCCTGCCGGCCGGCCCGGTCATAGCCGATGAACTCCTCGTCGCTGCTCTCGTCGACCAGCTCCCACACCGTGTCCATGTCCAGCAGGTTGACGAAGAAGTCGTTCGTCAGCTGCCCCTTGCGGGTGGTGAACACGCCTTCCGGCTTGTCTCCCTGATTGGCGCCCAGCACACGCAGGCCACCGACCAGAACCGTCAGTTCCGGCGCCGACAGGCCCAGCAGGGATGCCCGGTCGAGCAGCAGCTCTTCCGTCTTCACCGACTGCCGCGTCTTCAGGTAGTTGCGGAAGCCATCAGCCTGCGGCTCCATCACCGCGAAGCTGTCGGCATCCGTCCATTCCTGCGTGGCATCGCCACGCCCACCCTTGAACGGCACGGCGACGTCGAAGCCGGCATCACGCGCCGCCTGCTCCACCGCGGCACTGCCGGCCAGGACGATGGCATCGGCCATCGACAGCGACCCGCGCAACCCGTCGATCTTCGACAGGATCTGCGACAGCTCCTCCGGGTCGTTGACCGCCCAGCCACGCTGCGGCTCCAGCCGAAGCCGCGCACCGTTTGCACCGCCGCGATGGTCGGACCGGCGATAGGTCGAGGCGGAAGCCCAGGCCGTGCGGACCAGTTGCCCGATGGAGAGACCTGCGCCCAGGATCGCCTGCTTGAAGCCGGCGACATCCGCGTCCGACGGCATCGTGCCCGCCGGCACCGGGTCCTGCCAGATAAGGTCTTCCGCCGGGACCTCCGGCCCCAGGTAACGGACCTTGGGTCCCATGTCGCGGTGCGTCAGCTTGAACCAGGCGCGGGCGAAGGCGTCCTTGAACGCCTCGTGATCGTTGCGGAACCGCTCGGAAATCTCGCGAAACTCGGGGTCCACCTTCAGCGCCATGTCCGCCGTGGTCATCATGGTCGGCACCTTCCTGCCCGGATTGTGGGCGTCGGGAGCCATGTCCTCCTCGCGCTGGTTGATCGGCTGCCACTGGCGCGCGCCGGCCGGGCTGGTGACGATCTCGTATTCGTAATCCAGCAGCAGGCGAAAGTAGTTCTCGCTCCATTCGGTCGGCGTGTTGACCCACGCGCCCTCGATGCCGCTGGTGATGGTGTGCGCGCCGATGCCGGTCTCGAACTTGCTGGTCCAGCCCAGGCCCTGCAGGTGGATCTCCGCCTCGCCCGGCGACTTGTCGACCAGGCTGGCATCGCCCGCGCCGTGCGCCTTGCCGAAGGTGTGGCCGCCGGCGGTGAGGGCGACGGTCTCCTCCGGGTTCATCGCCATCCGCTCGAACGTCACCTTGATGTCGTGCGCCGATTGCAGCGGGTCCATGTTGCCGCCGCGCCCTTCGGGGTTGACGTAGATCAGCCCCATCTGGATCGCCGCCAGCGGCGTCTCCAGGTCGAGGTCCTCTTCGGGCAGGATGCGGGTCTTGTTGTCCGCATGACCCACCATCGTGTCTTCGGAGCCCCAGTAGATGTCCCGCTCCGCCTCGTACACGTCCTTGCGACCGCCGCCGAAGCCGAACACCGGGCCGCCCATCGATTCGATGGCGACGTTGCCTGTCAGGATGAACAGGTCGGCCCAGCTGATGTGCTTGCCGTACTTCTGCTTGATCGGCCACAGCAGCCGGCGCGCCTTGTCGAGATTGCCGTTATCGGGCCAGGAATTCAGCGGCTCGAACCGCTGCTGGCCACTATTGGCCCCGCCGCGCCCGTCGGCGGTGCGGTATGTGCCCGCCGCGTGCCACGCCATGCGGATGAAGAACGGCCCGTAATGCCCGTAATCCGCCGGCCACCACGGCTTGGAATCGGTCATTAGCGCCAGCAAGTCGGCCTTCAGCGCATCGTAGTCGAGCTGCTTGAACGCCTCGGTATAGTTGAAGTCGCTGCCCATCGGATCGGGCGACACGCCGCCATAGCCCAGGATCTCCAGCGGCAGCGCATCGGGCCACCAGTCGCGGTTCGTTCGGCCGAGCAGGGTGCGCGGCTTAACGTTGTCGTTGAAGGGGCAACCGCCCGACATCTCGCCCGTCTTCATGTCCATGATCGAGTCCTCTCCTCGTATGATGGTGCGAAGCTACTCCTGCCAAACAGACTGCACCAACGCGACGTTCCGATGATGTTGAGAGAGAAAGTCGTTCAACAAACGATCGACCCCCAAACAAAACGGCGCGCCGCAGCCCCAGCCGCGACGCGCCGTGATGTTGGCCGATGAGGCGGATCAGGCGTCGGCGTAAGCCTGCGCGATCTCCTCCACCGCCTCGTTGCGGATCAGGTAGTCGAAGGCGGACAGGGCCGCCTTGCTGCCTTCGCCCATGGCGATGATGATCTGCTTGTACGGCACGGTCGTGACGTCCCCCGCCGCGAAGATGCCGGGCAGGTTGGTGGCGGCATGGGCGTCGATCACGATCTCGCCATGTGGTGACAGTTCCAGCCCGCTGTCCTTCAGCCATTCGGTGTTGGGGACGAGGCCGATCTGCACGAACACGCCCTCAAGCGCGACCGCCTGTTCCACGCCGGTGGCGCGGTCCTTGTAGCGGAGGCCGCTCACACGGGCGCCATCGCCGGTCACCTCCGTCGTCTGGGCGTTCAGCAGAATGTCGACATTGGCCATGGACCGCAGCTTGTCCTGCAGCACCTGGTCGGCGCGCAGCTTCGTGTCGAACTCCACCAGCGTGACATGGCCGACGATGTTGGCGAGGTCGATCGCCGCCTCCACGCCCGAATTGCCGCCGCCGATCACCGCCACGCGCTTGCCCTTGAACAGCGGGCCGTCGCAGTGGGGGCAGTAAGCCACGCCCTTGTTGCGGTACTCCTGTTCGCCGGGCACGCCCAGGTTGCGCCAGCGCGCACCGGTGCTGAGCACCAGCGACCGCGCCTTCAGGGACGCGCCGTTCTCGAACACCACCTCATGCATGCCGCCAGCCTGCCGCGCCGGGATGAGCTTCGTCGCGGTCTGCAGGTTCATGATGTCGACCGGGTACTCGGCCACATGCGCCTCCAGCTGCGCGGCCAGCTTCGGCCCTTCGGTGTATGGCACGGAGATGAAGTTCTCGATCCCCAACGTATCCAGCACCTGCCCGCCGAAGCGTTCGGCCGCGACGCCGGTGGCGAAGCCCTTGCGTGCGGTATAGACCGCCGCCGCCGCGCCGGCGGGACCACCACCGACGACCAGCACCTCGAACGGCTTCTTGTCGGCCAGCTTCGCCGCGGCACGGGCGGATGCGCCGGTGTCCAGCTTCGCCAGGATCTCCTCCACGCCCATCTTCCCGCTGGCGAACATCTCGCCGTTCAGGAAGGTCGCGGGCACGGCCATCACGCCCCGCTCGTCCACCTCGGCCTGGAACGATCCGCCCTCGATCAGCGTGGCGGTGATGTGCGGGTTGTAGAGCGCCATCAGCGTCAGTGCCTGCACCACGTCCGGGCAATTGTGGCAGGACAGGCTGAAATACATCTCGAAGGCGTATTCACCTTCCAGACCGGCAATCTGCTGCAGCACCTCGTCGCTCACCTTGGGCGGGTGTCCGCCGGCCCACAGCAGCGCCAGCACCAGTGACGTGAATTCGTGCCCCATCGGCAGCCCGGCGAACCGGACCCACTTGCCCGCATCGCTGGCGCGGCGGATGATGAAGCTGGGCTTGCGCGCATCGTCCCCGTCGAACGTCGCGTTGACGAGGTCGGACAGGGCCGCGATCTCGGTCAGCAGCTCGCGCGTATCCGCGCTCCGCTTGCCTTCGTCCAGCGAGGCGACGAGTTCGATCGGTTCGCGCAGATTGCCCAGGTACTGGCGCAATTGCTGCGTCATGGTGGCGTCGAGCATGGGGGAACTCCTGTGCCGTGTTCTACAGATGCGAAAGCCCGGGGCGTCCTGTCCGATAAGATCAGGATACCCCGGGCCATGCGACCCGATGCCAGGGGCTCGGGGTGTTATGGGCTAAACGTCAGAGCTTGCCGACAAGGTCCAGCGAGGGGGCCAGCGTCTCGCTGCCTTCTTCCCACGCGGCCGGGCAGACCTGGCCGGGATTGTTGCGGACATACTGCGCGGCGCGGATCTTGCGGACCAGCTCGTTCGCGTTGCGGCCGACGCCTTCGCAGGTGATCTCCATGATCTGGATCACGCCGTCGGGATCGATCACGAAGGTCGCACGATCGGCCAGGCCGCTCTCCTCGCGCAGTACACCGAAGTTCTTGGACAGCGTGTGCAGCTGGTCACCCAGGAAGGCGTACTTGATCTTGCCGATCTTCTCGGACGTGTCGTGCCACGCCTTGTGGCTGAAATGCGTGTCGGTCGACACGCCGAACACTTCCACGCCCAGCTTCTGCAGCTGTGGGTAGTGCTCGTTAAGGTCCTCCAGCTCCGTCGGGCAGACGAAGGTGAAGTCGGCGGGGTAGAAGAAGAAGATCGCCCACTTGCCCGCGATGTCGGCTTCCGTCACGTCGAAGAACTCGCGACCTTCCTGATAGGCGGTCGCCTTGAACGGCTTGATGGTGCTGCCGATGATACCCATGGGTCGAAATGCTCCGTTGTGGCGGTGTGTCTGACCGGCAGATAGTGCGGTGCAGCACATCTCGCCAACGCAACATTCCGATTGCATTGATCGATTGCGATAATGGGTGCCGCCGACGCGATGCGACGAACTGGCCTAGCGCCTTACCGTGAACAGCATCGGGCCCATGGTGGTGTCGCATCGGCCGGAGATTTCCTGCGCGTCAGCCGCGATCCGGCCCGTGCAGTCCCCGCGCGACCCGTGGATCGCGTTGATGAAGCTGTAGCGCAATTGCCGCCCATCCACCTGCCCATCGCCCTGCGCGACCAGCTGGCCCATTGCGAAGCCTTGGATCGTCACGGCGGCGCCATCCTGCTCGATCCGGTACGTGGCGCCATCCGCATCGCGCCAGTCGCCCGCGATCTGCACGATGGCCGGCTGCACCGGCTCCTCGTCCACGGGGGAAAGCTTCGTGTCATCGGCGGCCGCATCGTCCGCGCCTGTGTCGGCGAGGGTGTCCGGCGTGTCGGTGGGGGTGTCGGTCGGGCCATCGTCGGGTCCAGCATGAATCGGCACCGCCTCGCTGCGTTCGCGCAGCACCGCGCCGACCACCCCGGCCAGGCCCAGCACCAGCGCGCCGAACACCAGCAGCCGCGTCCGCTCCCCGGCATCGCGGAACAGCAGCACGGCGACGAACCCGGCGACCAGCGTGACAAGGGAAACGACGCCCAGCGGAGAGCTGGCCGCCGCGGCGATGATCCGGTCCCAGGGCATCTGCGCCGCGGCTGTTTCCATCGACTCGGCGCTGCCCCCCGGCTTCCACCCCTATCCCGCCGCCGATGTTGCGCCATGTTCCCGGCGGGCGCCAGCACCTTTGTTGATGAAAGCGCTTCAGCCCACCTGCGCGCGGTGCAGCAGCTTATGGTCGGCCAGCACCAGCGCCATCATCGCCTCCACCACCGGCACCCCGCGAATGCCGACGCAGGGATCGTGGCGGCCCTTGGTGGCAAGCTGCGTCGCGGTGCCGTCGCGCGTCACGGTGTCCTGCGGGATCAGGATGGAACTGGTCGGCTTGAACGCGATCCGCACCACCACCGGCTGCCCGGTGGCGATGCCGCCGGCAATGCCACCCGCATGGTTGGCGGTGAATTCCGGCCCGCCGCCATCGGTGCCCGGGCGCATCGGATCGGCATTGTCCTCCCCCCGCAGGGCGGCGGCGGCCATGCCTTCGCCGATCTCCACGCCCTTCACCGCATTGATGCCCATCATCGCGGCGGCAAGATCGGCGTCGAGCTTGGCATAAAGCGGCGCACCCCAGCCGGCGGGCACGCCGGTGGCGACGCATTCGACCAGTGCGCCCAGGCTCGACCCGTCCTTGCGCGCCGCATCGACCAGCCCCTCCCACCGTGCGGCAGCGACCGGGTCGGGGCAGAAGAACGGATTGCGCCCGATCTCGGCAGCATCGAAATTGGCGGGGTCGATCGCGTCGCCACCGATCGCGCTGACCCAGGCGGTGATCGTCACTTCAGGGATGACCAGCCGCGCTACCGCGCCCGCCGCCACCCGCGCTGCCGTCTCCCGCGCGCTCGACCGCCCGCCGCCGCGATAGTCGCGGAAGCCGTACTTGGCGTCGTAGGCGTAATCGGCGTGGCCGGGGCGATAGGCTTTCGCCACCTCGCCATAATCCTTGGACCGCTGGTCCGTGTTCTCGATCATCAGGCTGATCGGCGTGCCCGTAGTTCGCCCCTCGAAGGTGCCGGACAGGATGCGCACCTCGTCCGCCTCCCGCCGCTGCGTGGTGAAGCGGCTGGTGCCGGGCTTCCTTGCATCCAGGAAGGGCTGGATCGCGCCTTCGTCCAGCGCCAGCCCCGGCGGGCACCCGTCCACCACCGCGCCCAGTGCCGGCCCGTGGCTTTCCCCCCAGGTGGTGAAGCGAAGGACGCGCCCGAATGTGTTCCAGCTCATGCGGGGCAGGCTATTGCGGCAAGCTGGCGGGCCTGTCCACTTTCCTACGCCCGGCGCATCTGGCAGGGACGGCCCATGACCGATCACGGCCTCTTCCCCGCACCCTCGACCTGTCGCCGCGCCGGTGGCCGCGGCAGCCGTGGGAGGTGTCAACTTAGTGTCAACTTCCGCGGATTGGACGACACCGTGCCCACCTTGCACCGGGCCGGCCGATGATCGCCCGCCTTTCCGGCCGGCTGGCGGAAACGGGCGTCGACTGGGCGATCATCGATGTCAGCGGCGTCGGCTACATGGTCCATTGTTCCAGCCGCACGCTGGCCGCGCTCGGCAATGTGGGGGAGGGGTGCACGATCCACACCGACCTGCAGGTGAGCGAGACGGACATGCGCCTGCTCGGCTTCGCCAAGGGGGAGGAGCGGGACTGGTTCCGGCTGCTGACCCATGTGCAGGGGGTGGGATCGAAGGTGGCGCTGGCGATCCTCTCCGCCCTCGCTCCGGCCGAGCTGCGCGATGCATGCGCCGCGGGTGACGCGGCGACGGTGGCGCGGGCGAACGGCGTGGGGCCGAAGCTGGCGGCGCGCATCGTCAACGAGTTGAAGGACCGGGCCGGCGCCATGCCCGGCGGCGGCGGAGTGGCCAGCGTCGCCGCTGCGGCTCCCGGCAGCGCCAGCGGCGACGCGGTCAGCGCGTTGCAGAACCTTGGCTTCAAACCCGCGGTCGCGGCTGGCGCCGTGGCGCGGGCGCAGGACGAACTGGGCGAGGGTGCCGACCTCAACACGCTGGTGCGCGTGGCGCTGAAGCTGGCGTCGGGGTGAGATCATGAGCACCAATCCCGACCTTTCGCCGCAGCGCATGGCCGAAGACGCCGACGCCGCGCTCCGTCCCAAGTCGCTACGCGACTTCACCGGGCAGGAAGCCGCGCGGGAGAACCTGCGCGTGTTCATCGAATCCGCTCGCAGCCGGGGGGAGGCGATGGATCATGTCCTGTTCTTCGGCCCGCCGGGCCTGGGTAAGACCACGCTGGCGCAGATCGTGGCCAAGGAACTGGGCGTCGGCTTCCGCGCCACCAGCGGCCCCGTGATCGCCAAGGCGGGCGACCTCGCCGCTCTCCTCACCAACCTCGAACCGCACGACGTGCTCTTCATTGACGAGATCCACCGCCTGAACCCGGTGGTGGAGGAGGTGCTGTACCCTGCAATGGAGGACCGCGCGTTGGACCTCATCATCGGGGAAGGGCCGTCGGCGCGCAGCGTGCGGATAGACCTGCCGCCCTTCACCCTGATCGGCGCCACGACGCGGCAGGGCCTGCTGACCACTCCCTTGCGCGACCGCTTCGGCATTCCCCTGCGGCTGGTGTTCTATACCGAGGGGGAACTGACCCGCGTCGTCACCCGCGCCGCAGGGCTGCTTGGCCTCGCCATCGATCCCGATGGCGCACGGGAGATCGCCCGCCGTTCGCGCGGTACCCCCCGCGTTGCCGGACGGCTGCTGCGGCGCGTGCGCGACTTCGCCCATGTGGCGGGGCGCGACGTCGTGACCCGCGCGCTGGCGGATGACGCGCTGACCCGGCTGGAAGTGGACAGCCTCGGTCTCGACGCCATGGACCGCCGCTACCTCCAGATGATCGCCGGCATCTACAAGGGCGGCCCGGTCGGCGTGGAGACGCTCGCCGCCGGCCTTGCCGAACCTCGCGACACGATCGAGGAGGTGGTGGAACCCTACCTCATCCAGCTCGGCCTCGTCGCCCGCACCGCGCGGGGCCGGTGCCTGAACGATGGCGGCTGGAAGCACCTGGGCCTGAGCCCACCGACGGGGCCGCAGGGTGGATTGTTCGACGACGCCGAAGGTTAGGCACGAAAAAGGGCGGCCCCGTCGCCGGAGCCGCCCCTCTTCCTCAGCGCTGATCCGGCTTACGCGGCCAGCTTGCGCAGCACGTACTGCAGGATGCCGCCATTCTGGTAGTATTCGAACTCGTTGGCGGTATCGATGCGGCACTGGGCGGTGAAGGTGAAGGTCTCGCCGTTCGGGCGGGTCACCTCGACCTCAACGTCCTGCAGCGGCTTGATGTCGGCCAGGCCACGGATGGTGAACTGGTCGTCGCCGGTCAGCTTCAGGCTCTGCCGGGTGTCGCCGTTCTTGAACATCAGGGGCAGCACGCCCATGCCCACCAGGTTCGACCGGTGGATACGCTCAAAGCTCTCCACGATCACCGCGCGCACGCCCAGCAGCACGGTGCCCTTGGCCGCCCAGTCACGGCTGGAACCGGTGCCGTACTCCTTGCCGCCGATCACCACCAGCGGGGTGTTGTCCGCCTTGTGCTTCTGCGCCGCGTCGTAGATCGCCATGACTTCCCCGCCGTAACGGGTCATGCCGCCTTCGATCCCCGGCACCATCTCGTTGCGGATGCGGATATTGGCGAAGGTGCCGCGCATCATCACCTCGTGATGGCCACGACGGCTGCCGTAGGAGTTGAAGTCGCGCTTCTCCACCCCGTGCTCCGTCAGCCAGCGGCCCGCCGGGCTGTCCGCCTTGATCGAGCCGGCCGGGCTGATGTGGTCGGTGGTGATGGAATCGCCCAGGATCGCCAGCGGCTTGGCCCCGACGATGTCAGTCACCGGCGGCGGGGTCATGCTCATGCCCTCGAAATAGGGCGGGTTGGCGACGTAGGTGGAATCGGCGCGCCACGAATAGGTCTCCGACCCGGTGACGTTGATCGCCTGCCAGTGCTCGTCACCCTTGTAGACGTCGGCATAGCGCGCCTGGAACATCGGCCGGTCGACGGCGGCGCTCATCAGGTCGGCGACTTCCAGGTTGCTGGGCCAGATGTCGCGCAGGAACACGTCCTGCCCATCCTTGCCCGTACCGATCGGGGTGGTGACGAAATCCTCCACCACGGTGCCCTTCAGCGCGTAGGCGACGACCAGCGGCGGGCTGGCCAGGAAGTTGGCGCGCACATCGGGGCTCACGCGGCCTTCGAAGTTGCGGTTGCCGCTGATGACAGCGCTGGCAACCAGGCCGTTCTCGTTGATCGCCTTGCTGATCGGCTCCGCCAGCGGACCCGAATTACCGATGCAGGTGGTGCAGCCGTAACCCACCAGGTTGAAGCCGATATTGTCGAGGTGCGTCTGCAGCCCCGCCTTGTTAAGGTAGTCGGTAACGACCTGCGAGCCCGGCGCCAGCGAGGTCTTGACCCACGGCTTGGGCTTCAGGCCCAGTTCGTCCGCCTTCTTGGCGACGAGGCCGGCGGCGACCAGCACGGACGGGTTGGAGGTGTTGGTGCAGCTGGTGATCGCGGCGATCATCACGTCGCCATCGCCGATGTCGAAGTCTTCGCCCTCGACCGCCACACGCTGCGCCGACTTCTTGTAGAGTTCGGCCATGTCCTTGTTGAACACGTCGTCCACGTCCGGCAGCGCGACCCAGTCCTGCGGGCGCTTCGGGCCAGCGAGGGAGGGGACGACGGTCGCCAGATCCAGCTCCAGCGTAGAGGAGAACACGGGGTCCTCCGCACCGGGATGCATCCAGAAGCCCTGCTCCTTGGCATAAGCTTCCACGAGGGCGATCTGCTCCTCCTCGCGGCCGGTCAGGCGCAGGTAGTCCAGCGTTTTGTCATCGATGCCGAAGAAGCCGCAGGTGGCGCCGTATTCCGGGGCCATGTTGGCCAGCGTCGCACGGTCCGCCAACGACAGGCTGGCGAGACCGGGGCCGAAATATTCGACGAAGCGGCCGACCACGCCGTGCTTGCGCAACATGGAGGTGCAGGTCAGCACCAGATCGGTCGCGGTGACGCCTTCCTTCAGCTCGCCGGTGAACTTGAAGCCGACGACTTCGGGGATCAGCATGGAGACCGGCTGCCCCAGCATCGCGGCCTCCGCTTCGATTCCGCCGACGCCCCAGCCGAGCACGCCCAGGCCGTTCACCATGGTGGTGTGGCTGTCGGTGCCGACGCAGGTGTCGGGATAGGCGACCTCGTCACCGTTCTGGTCGGTGCTGGACCACACGGCGCGGGCGATGTTCTCCAGGTTCACCTGGTGGCAGATGCCGGTGCCCGGCGGCACGGCGTAGAAATTGTCGAGCGACTTGGAGCCCCACTTCAGGAAGTCATAGCGCTCCATGTTGCGCTCGTACTCAATCTCCATGTTCTGCTCGAATGCGCGGGGATGCCCGAACTCGTCCACCATCACGGAGTGATCGATGACGAGGTTGACCGGCACCTGCGGGTTGATCTTGCTGGTGTCGCCGCCCAGCGTGGCGATCGCGTCGCGCATGGCGGCAAGGTCGACAACGCAGGGAACGCCGGTGAAGTCCTGCAGCAGCACGCGGGCCGGGCGGTACTGGATCTCCTTGCCGGTGGTCGGGTTCTTCTGCCAGTCGGCGATCGCCTGGATGTCCCCGACGGAAACGGTGAAGCCCGCATCCTCGAACCGGAGGAGGTTTTCCAGCAGCACCTTCATGGAGAACGGCAAGCGCGACACGTCGCCGATCTTCTCCGCCGCCTTGGCGAGCGAGTAGTAGGCGTAGGTCTTGCTACCGACCGAAAGGGTGCTGCGGGTGTCGAGCGAGTTGTTGCCGACCTGAGTCATGGGTGATCCTTCTGCTGTGCTGGCCCTGCACGGCGGTTTCCCGCCATATTTTTCCGCTGGCGCTTGCGCGTTCGCAGGCGCAACGTCAAGCGCCAGCGGGGTGGAACGGCAATGGCGGGCACCCGTTGCTGGAAGGTACGATATGCGCGCGGCGGCTGCTTGGATTCACGCTGCAGCAAGCGCGGGGCGCGCAGGACCACGACGGATGACGAAGCAGCAGATGCGAAAGACAGGCGAGATGAATACGGCGGTACGGTTGGGGCGTGGCTGGCAGGTCGCGGTGGCGGGCGCATTGGGGTTGGTGCTGGCGGGACCGGTGTCGGCACAGGCCGGGCGGCCGCAATCGCTGCTGCCCGCGCAGCAGACCGGCACGCCGGTGACGCCGCCGGTGCAGCGCACGCAAGTGCCGACTGTGTCGCAACCCGTGGTTCAGGCGCTGACCCTGCCGCCGGTGCCGCAATACGCCGCGGTGATGCGCTGGCCGGCGGACCGTGCCCGCTCCTTGCTGGAGGTGATCGAGGGCATTGGCGCCGAGGGGCTCGACCCGGCGGATTACCAGCCGGCGGCGCTGCGCAGCGCGATCGAGGCGGGCGAGGGCGCCGCGCTGGACGAGCAGGCCAGCCGCATGTTCACCTGGCTGGTGGAGGACCTGCGGGACGGGCGCACCCCGATGGAGGCGCGCCGGCAATGGTTCGTCGTCGATCCCGATCCTGATCTGCTGCCGACCGGCCGGATCATGGAGCAGGCGCTGGCCGACGGCAACGTCGCCGGTGCCCTTGCGGAACTGAGCCCGACCAACCCCGATTATGCCGCCCTTAAGGAGGAACTGGCGAGCACGCCGCGGGCATCCACGTCGCGCCGCGCGCTGATCCGCGCCAACATGGACCGTTGGCGCTGGCTGGCGCGGGATCTGGGCAATCAGTACCTGCTGACCAATGTGCCCGAGTACCAATTGCGCATGGTGGTGAACAACCGCATCGTGCGGTCGTACAAGACCATCGTCGGCAAACCCGGTCGCACCGCCACGCCGCAATTGGCGGAGACGGTGGAAGGGGTGATCTTCAACCCGACCTGGACCGTGCCGCAATCGATCGTGCGGGGCGAAGGGCTGGGCAACCGCGTGATGGGCAATCCCGGTTGGGCGCGGGCCAACGGCTATCGCGGCACGCGGGGCGAGAACGGGTTCATCACCGTGGTGCAGCAGCCCGGACCCGGCAATTCGCTGGGCATGATGAAGCTCGACATGCCCAATCCGCACGCGATCTTCCTGCACGACACGCCCAACCGCAACCTGTTCAACAACGACAACCGCGCGCTCAGCCATGGCTGCATCCGGACGGAGCGGGCGCTGGAACTGGCCATGACCATCGCCATCCTGGGCCAGGGCGCCAGCAAGGAGGAGGCGGTGGAGATCGCCAAGTCCGGCGAATATACGCGCGTGCCGGTGACCCGGCAGATGCCGGTCTACATCACCTATTTCACCATGGCGCGCGACATCGACGGGGAACTGCGCAGCTTTGACGACATCTACGGCCGCGATGCGCCGGTGCTGGCCGCGCTGAAGGCGCCGCGAGTGGAGCAGCGGGCGCGAACGACGGACGAGGAGTTGATCGTGATCGAGGACGATTTGCAGACGACCTGATCGGGGCGATCAGGTGCCGGGCGCGCGCATCCGCGCGTCTGGCCCTCCGCCTGGCGACAGAGCGGGGACGGGTTTACAGGCGGCAGGTAGTCGCCCGTTTTTTCGCCAGCTTCCTCTCCGCTTAGCTGATGCCGAGGCTGTCGGCGTAGAGCAGGCGTCCGCCTGACAGGTTCCACAGGGCTTCGTTGAAGTCGGTCGGGTCCATGGCGAAGCAGCCATTGGACCGGCCCATGCGCCCGTAAGTGGCCACATGATCTGCCGTGGCATATTGCGCCGAATGCATGACGATGGCGCGGGGCAGGGCGTTCACATTGGTTGGATCCAGGCCGCCCAAGCGGATGGAGGTGCCGTAGCGGCCCTTGTACCATTCCCACGTGACATAGGCACCGCGGCTGGTGCAATTGGACCCTTCGACGTCCGAGTAATAGTTGAGGTAGCCGTCATGCTCCGGGTCGGAGCCGCTGCCATGGCACACCCGGAACGAGCGGACAGTGCCGTTCTCCAGATTGGCAAAGTGAAATCGCGGTACGGCAGAATGGACCGCGAAGTCGGCAATGCCCGCAATGTCGCGGCGCCACAGCACAGCGCCGGCGCGCTCCACTTCCCGCCGGGCGATATCGAGAATGGCAACATCGCGCGGGGATGCGCTGCTGGCCTGAGCCCAGACACGTGCCGGCATGGCGGCAGCACCGGCGGCGGCCAGCGCCCCTGTCAGAAGTCCCCTGCGATCCACTCTTGCGACCATGCCCCGTTATAGACGCCGGAGTCTAGCCATCGGCTGAACAGGGCAGCGCGGCGTGGAACCGATCCGTCGTGCCGAAGCGTTTGGTTTCGCAGGAGAGAGCAAGGAGAGAATGGCGATGAGACAATGGCCGCTACTCGCCGCGCTGCTGCTAGGCGCGTGCGCCACCAGCCAGGCACCCGCGCCTGTCGAGAATGCACCAATGCCGACACCGGCTACATCGCCGCCGCCGGCTTCTGTTGCCGGACCGGGGACTCGCATCATCGATCGGGCCGCTGCCGACCGGTTGCTGGCCGCCGATGGTGCGACGCTGCAATGGATCAGTTGGGATCGGCGTGGCACGGTGCGAGTGGTGGAGCAGGGCGGTACGATCCGGCTGGACGCGGCGCAGGATCAGCCCGCCGGGCCGGGGCGGCTGTCCGTGTCCGGCGTCGTACGGGAGATCGGGAGCGACTACTTCATCCTAGACGGCACGATTCGCATCACCGATGCGCCTGATCCCGGCCGGCGGTGCGAGGCGGACAAGCTGTGGCATTTCGCCGTCACCCAGAACCGTCCTTACTGGCGACTGCGCGAATTTGAATGGTGCGACGGGCTGACCGACTATGTCGACATCTATATGGCCGGTACCGGGTAGCGGGTGTTTTCCGCCGCCATCGCCAGCATCGACCGGGCGTGGCGCTGGCCGATGACCATGGGATCGGTGCCGTAGCCGCCGCCCAGAGCACTCGCCACCGGCAGTCCGCGTCGTCGCGCCTCCGCCAGCACGAAGCGGTCACGGGCCTGCAGCCCATCATCACTCAGTGCCAGTCGTCCCAGGCGGTCGTCGACATGCGGGTCAACGCCCGCCTGGTAGAGGACCATGTCCGGGCGGAATTCATCCAGCACGTCCGGCAGCACGTCGGCCAGTTTGGCGAGATAGGCGGCATCCTCCATCCCATCAGGCAGGGGCACGTCCAGCGTGGAGCGGGCCTTGCGCGCCGGGAAGTTCTTTTCCGCGTGGAACGACAGGGTGAACACCTCGTCTCGCCCGGCCATCAGGCTGGCGGTGCCGTCCCCTTGATGCACATCGAGATCGACGATCAGGACGCGGTCCGCGTTCCCTTCCGCCAGCAGGCGGTTGGTGGTGACGGCGAGATCGTTGAACACACAATAGCCCGCGCCCGTGTCGTACAGCGCGTGGTGGCTGCCCGCCGCACTGTTGGCGGCATAGCCGTGCCGCCGGGCGATTTGCGCCGCCAGCCAGGTACCGCCGCTGGTATGCGCGACACGACTGGCGATGTGCGGCGTCACCGGGAAGCCGATCCGCCGTTCCTTGACCGGCGGCACGGCGGCGGCGAACACCTCAGCCACATAGGCAGGATCGTGTACCGCCTCCAGCCAGGGTCGCGGCATGGGTTCGGGCGCATGTTCGGTGATCGGCTGGCCGGAGCCGCGCAGTGCGACCATCACAGCCTGATACTTGTCGAACCGGAAAGTGCCGCGCGTGGGCGCGGGGGCCATGTAGTCGATGTGGTGGACGACGTGGAGCACGCGCGCGTCAGGCAGCCCGCGCGGCAAGGGTGTCGAGCGCGGCGCCATCGACCCGCATCACCGTCCAGTCAGCCATCGGCCGCGCACCGAGCGCACGGTAGAAGCCGATCGCCGGGGCGTTCCAGTCCAGCACCGACCATTCCAGCCGCGCACAGTCGCGCTGCGCCGCCAGCCACGCCAGGTAAGCCAGCAGGGCGGTCCCAAGCCCGCTGCCGCGCGCGGCGGGGCGCACGAACAAATCCTCCAGATACAGGCCGGGTCGCCCTTCAAAGGTTGAGAAATTGTGGAAGAACAATGCGAAACCCTGTGGCGCGCCGTCCACCTCTCCGATCACGACCTCCGCATGGGGAGTGGGTCCGAACAGGTACCCCTCCAGCGCGGCGGGATCGAAGCGCACCTCGCCACCCAGCCGCTCGTATTCGGCCAGAGCGTGGATCAGTTCGCCGATGAGCGGCAGGTCATCCCGCGTCGCAGGACGGATCGACAGCGCCATGGGTCGTGGTCATTCCGCCGGGACGGGCAGCGCGTCGGCCGGCATGGCAGCGGTGGCGGCCTCGATCTCCGCCGCCTTGGCTTCTACCAGCTGGACGATGTGGTCCAGCATGGCGTCGCTTTCGACCGTGTGGCTGGTGATGCCTGACAGGTACACCATGTGCTTGCCCGCGCCGCCACCAGTAATGCCGATGTCGGTTTCCCGCGCCTCGCCCGGTCCGTTGACCACGCAGCCCAGGACGGAAAGCGACAGCGGCGTCTTGATGTGCTGGAGCCGCTCCTCCAGCGCCGTGACCGTGCGGATCACGTCGAAGCCTTGCCGCGCGCAGCTGGGGCAGCTGACCACGCGCACGCCGCGGGTGCGCAGGCCCAGCGTCTTCAGCATCTCGAAGCCGACGCGCACTTCCTGCTCCGGCTCGGCACTCAGCGACACTCGGATGGTATCACCGATACCCGCCCACAGCAGGTTGCCCATGCCGATGGAGCTCTTGACCGTACCGCCGATCAGGCCACCGGCTTCGGTAATGCCAAGGTGCAGCGGGCAATCGACCGCTTCGGCCAGGCCCATATAGGCAGCGACCGCCAGGAACACATCTGACGCCTTCACCGCCACCTTGTATTCGTGAAAGTCGTGATCCTGCAGCAGCTTGATGTGGTCGAGCGCGGATTCCACCAGCGCCTCGGGGCACGGCTCCGCATATTTCTCCAGCAGGTGCCGTTCTAGGGAGCCGGCATTGACACCGATGCGGATGGAACAGCCATTGGCTTTCGCCGCGCGTACCACTTCCGCGACGCGATCCGCCGAACCGATATTGCCGGGATTGATGCGCAGGCAGGCCGCGCCCGCGTCGGCGGCTTCCAGCGCACGCTTGTAGTGGAAGTGGATGTCGGCGACGAGCGGCACGTTGGCCGCGCGAACGATGTCGCGAAAGGCGCGGGTGCTGTCCGTATCGGGGCAGGACACGCGGATGATGTCCGCCCCCGCATCCTCGCACCGGCGGATCTGGTCGATAGTGGCGCCCACGTCGGTGGTGGGGGTATTGGTCATGGTCTGGACGCTGATCGGGGCATCGCCGCCCACGGGCACGCGGCCGACCATGATCTGCCGGCTCTTGCGGCGCTCGATATCGCGCCAGGGTCGAACGGAGGACATGCCGCCACTATAGGCATTGTGCGCGACGGGGGGAAGGCATTGGGCCCGATTGCCTTATCTTGTGCCATCGGCGACATGGGGCACGGACGAGAGACACGGGGGCTTCGGCATGGAAACGCATGGCGGCGGCATGATGCTGCGCGAGGGATTGATCCTTCTGGGCTTTGCGCTCGGCTTCGTGCTGCTGTTCCGCCGCATGGGACTTGGCGCGACGCTCGGCTACCTGTTGGCGGGCATTGCCGTCGGGCCGCAGGTATTGGGCTGGGCGGGGGAGGCAGAGGCAATGAACCGTTTCGCCGAACTGGGCATCGTCATGCTGCTGTTCATAGTCGGGCTGGAGCTCAACCCCGGGCGGCTGTGGCGCATGCGCAAGGAGATCTTCGGGCTGGGCCTGCTGCAGGTGCTCGCCTGCGGGCTGGCACTGTCGCTGCTAATCGGCCTGGTCACCGGAATCAGCTGGGCCGCGGCGCTGGCGTTGGGCCTGCCGCTGGGTCTGAGCTCCACCGCGCAGGTGTTGCCGATGCTGCAAAGCTCCGGCCGGCTGCGGACGCCGAGCGGCGAGCGCGCCTTCGCCATCCTGCTGTTCCAGGATCTGTCGATCATCCCGCTGATCACCATCGTCGCAACCATGAGCCGCAACCCGGCCGACCAGGCGGGCCCGCCGGGATGGCAGCTCGGCCTGATGACGGCGGCGGCGATCGTCGGCCTGATACTGGCGGGCCGGTTCCTGATCCGGCCGATGTTCCGCCTGATCGCCGGACTTGGCGAGCGGGAGATGTTCGTCATGGCGGGCCTGTTCACGGTCGTCGCCAGCGCCGCAGTCATGGAGACGCTGGGCCTGTCGACGGCGCTGGGCGCGTTTATTGCCGGGGTGATGCTGGCCGACACCCCCTATCGGCACGAGCTGGAGACCAGCGTGGAGCCATTCCGCTCCCTCCTGCTGGGGCTGTTCTTCATCTCGGTCGGCATGATGCTGGACCTGGGCGCGATCGCCGACCGGCCGGTCTTCGTGGTCAGCATGGCGGCGGCGCTGGTGGCGGTGAAAGCGGCGGTGATCGCGGGTCTCGGCCTGGCCTTCCGCATGCGCTGGCGCGAGGCGGCGGGGCTGGGCCTGCTGCTTAGCCAGGGCGGCGAGTTCGGCTTCGTGCTGTTTGGCCAGGCCACCGCCGCGCTGCTGATCACGCCGGAGGCGGCGAGCCTGTTCGGCGCGATCGTGACCCTGTCCATGGCAACCACGCCGTTCCTGATGCAGGTTATGCGCCGCTTCGCCAAGGAACCGGTCGCCCCGGACGAGCGCCCGGGACCGACCGGCCACACGGCAGCCAGCGCGCTGGTCGTGGGTTACGGCCGGTTCGGGCAGACGGTGGCGCAGACATTGCTGGCGGGCGGGGTGTCCGTGACTCTGATCGACACAGATGTGGAGATCATCGATGTCGCCAAGGAGTTTGGCGCACAGGTCTATTTCGGCGACGGCACACGGCTCGACCTGCTGCGACAGGCCGGCGCCGGGGAGGCGCAGCTTATCCTGTTCTGCATCGATGACGACCAGGCGACTCCCGACCTGATCGATGCGGTCCACGATGCCTTTCCGCAGGCGTCGATCTATGTCCGCGCGTTCGACCGGCGCAGCGTTATCCGGCTGCATGGCCACCCTACCACCTCCGTCGTGCGTGAGGTGCTGGGGTCCGCGATCATCATGGCGCGGCTGGCGCTGGCGAAGCTGGGCCTGGGCGCGGAAGAGATCGACCAAGCGGAGGCGACCTACCGCAAGATGGATCGCAAGCGGTTGCAACTGCAGTTGGAAGCCGGTGACATCCGCGCAGCCGGGGCAATGGATATGATGATCACGGAGAGCAGCCGCTAGCGGCCTATCTCAACTATTGTATCAAACGTTCATGATGTGAGATTTGTTGTAGGCATCGAGACATCGCGGCGCTAAGGGCGCGGGATCAAGCGGCGGACCGTGGGGCCGTTCGCATCCACAGAGAGGATCGCAAAAATGCGTCTCGCACACTCCGTTTCGTTCGCCTGCACGTCCGGTGCAGCCTTGGCTATCGCCCTCCTGTCGGCCGCGCCCGCCTTTGCGCAGGATGCGCAGCAGACGCAGCCCGACCCGGTCGAGGAAGAGCAGCAGCAGCCCGCCGGCACCGAAGCCGCCGACACCGCCGCCGGCAACGAGATCGTCGTCACCGGCATCCGTGCCTCGCTCGCCAGCGCGCTCAGCGCCAAGCGCGATTCGGCGCAGGTGATCGATGCGATCTCGGCCGAGGATATCGGCAAGTTCCCCGACAAGAACATCGGCGAGGCGCTGCAGCGCGTGACCGGCGTGCAGATCAGCCGCGCCGGCGGTGAAGGGCAGAGCATCTCCATTCGCGGTGCCGAGCCGGCGCTGAACCGCGTGGAGATCAACGGCCAGACGGCGCTCTCCACCAATGTCGGCGGCGGCCGTGCGGTCGAGTTCCGCGATCTGCCGGTCGAGTTCGTGAACCGGCTGGAAGTGGTGAAGTCCGCTACCCCCGACATGACCGAGGGCGGCCTGGGCGGCACGGTGCGCATCATCACCCGCCGGCCGTTCGACGGCAACGGCGAATCCTATCTGGCCGGGTCGGCGCAGGGCATTTACGGCGATCTGGCCGACCGCATCGATCCCAAGTTCGCGCTGATCGGCAGCACGCTGTTCAACGACGACACGATGGGCGTCCTGCTGTCGGCTACCTACGAGGAGCGCAGCCTGTGGTACGATCAGCTGCGCACCACCGGCTGGCGCCAGATCGACGCCAATCCGGGCCTTGCCGGCGTACAGGCTCTGGACCTGAACAATGACGGTACCGGCGACTTCTACCCCGACATCCCGCGCCCGATCATCAACCGCGAGCTGACCAAGCGCGGATCGATCAACGGCATCTTCGAATGGCGCCCGACCGATGACCTGCGCATGTTCGTGGAAGGCACGCACACCCGGTCCGACATGGATCTGGACAGCCAGTTCCTGCAGCTGGGCACCGTGCAGAACGTCGCCAATGGCGGCGTGGACCCGAGCCGCACCACGATCGGCCCCGACAACACCGCCAGCCGCGTCACCTTCGTCGGTGCCACTGCTGCGCCGGGTGGGCTGAGCGCCGCCTACCGCAACATCCTGGGTACGCAGGAGCGCCGCACCTACAACGCGCAGGCGGGTTTCGAATGGACCACCGGCCAGCTGACGCTGAGCGGCCGAGGCAGCTATGCCAAGTCCGAAGCGTTCAATGACGAGATCAACGCCACCGCCACCGCACAGGGCTTGTCGGAGCTGACGATCGACTACAACAACGATCAGCAGGCCCCTAACATCATACTGCCGATCGATCCCACGACCACGCAGGGCCTGACCCAGCTGATCGTGCTGAGCCGGCCGCGCTTCAACGATCAGGAGGAGATCAGCGGCAAGCTGGACCTCGAATACGAGCCGACCGGCGGCTTCTTCACCTCCTTCAAGGTGGGCGGCCAGTGGCGCCAGCTGACCGCGGACAGCAGGTACTTCGACAAGTCGATCACGCTTGACGGGACCAGTGGTGAGACGAGGGTCAACAACTTTGACACCGGCACCAGCGTAACACGAGCCATTTCCACCGAGTCGCCGGCTGCGTTGACGGCCCGGCTGCGCAACATCGTCGGTAACAATGCCACGATCGGCGACCATGATTTCTTTGGCGGGGCGGATAAGGGCTTCGACGGCGGGATCGATCGCTGGCTGAACCTGGGCCTGGGTGTCGCCAACGCGGTCGGCATCCCCGACCCGTATGATAACGACGTGCCGCTCGACACCTGGGAGGTGACGGAAGACAACTGGGCGGGTTATGCCCAGGCCGCGTTCGAAGTCGATCTCGGTTTCGTGCTGAAGGGTGTCGCCGGCGCGCGCGTGGTGGACACCAAGACCACCGCCAACGGCAACCAGATCCAGGGTGGCGACGTGACGCCGGTGTCGTTCGACGGCGGCTACACCGAGTTCCTGCCCTCCATCAACCTGACGGCGGAGCTGATCCCGAACCGGCTGCAGGCCCGCGCCACGGCGACCGAGGTGCTGGCCCGCCCGCTGCCGCAGCAGCTCGCCCCGCGCTTCACCCTCGACAATGTCGGGCTGACCGGATCGCGCGGCAACCCCAACCTGCAGCCATACCGTGCGCGCCAGTACGACCTGGGGCTGGAGTATTACTTCAACAACACCAGCTACTTCTCCGCGACCTATTTCCGCAAGGAGATCGGATCCTTCGTGCAGAATGGCACCGAACTGTACACCGATCCGGTGAGCACCAATGTCTACACCATCACCGTGCCGATCAACGGTACGCAGGAGGTGACGATCAATGGCGCCGAGGTGGGTGGCCAGTACGTATTCGACTTCCTGCCAGGCATCCTGTCGAACATCGGCGTGCTGGCGAACTACACCTTCTCCGACGACAGCGGTTACGAGGAAACGGACGCCTTCACCGGCGACCCGCTCAGCTTCCCGGGTCTCTCGCGGCACAGCTACAACCTGTCCGCCTTCTACGAGGATGACACGTTCAGCCTGCGCGGGTCATACAATTGGCGGTCGGAGTTCCTGATCGTCGCCCGCGGTCGTGGCAACAACCCGGAATTCGGCGAGGCCTATGGCCAGTTCGACGCCTCGGCGAGCTACAACATCGACGAGAACGCGTCGCTGTTCGTGGAAGCGGTCAACCTGACCAACGCCGTCCGGATCGAAAATGCGAACAGCGAATATCGTCGCACGATCCTGGAGACGTTCGGGCGCCGGTTCTATGCCGGCATGCGCATGCGCTTCTGATGATGGATGGGGCGGCGTCTGGTGGCGCCGCCCCATCTACTTCAAGCGGCGTTCGTACAGAAATTCATCGTCGCAGGTCTGGCCAACCCAGAAGTGGATGTCGGCGACATGCGCGAAGCCGTGACGTTGGTAGAACCGCTGAGCACCATGGTTGCCGCTGTAAACCGATAGCTGGATAGCGTCGGCATTCCAGCCCTGCGCCTCGGCCAGTGTCCAGTCGAGCAGCGCGACACCCAGACCCCGGCCGGTGGCCACACCGGCGCAATAGAGCTGGCTGAGCAGCACGGGCCGTTGCGGCTGTGGCGCGGGCCGCTCCACGAAATGCCCGCCCATCACGATCAGGGCATAGGCGATCAGCTCGCCATCCTCTTCCACCACCGCGACCCGGGTCGCCGGATCGGCCAGCGCGCCCGCATACTTGCCCGCGGAGCGTTCGTGAGTGTGGAAGTGGGCCAGATCCGCCGGCGGGTAGAGGTGGCCGAAGGCGGCATCGAACGATTCGCGCGCCAGCCGAGCGAGTGACTCGGCATCGGCGGGCAAGGCGCGGCGCAGCACGGTCATGCGGTCAGTTCCATGTGCAGGCATTGGGAGAACTCGTCGGCGACATAGGTGCCGAACGGCTCGCAAGAGGTGAAGCCATGTTTGCGGTACAAGGCGACCGCCGGATGGAACGGCTCAGTCCGGCCGGTCTCCAGCCCCAGCCAGGTGATGCCGCGGCCGCGCGCTTCCGCCAGCAGATGCCGCAGGATCGCCTGCCCGGCGCCGCGTCCGCGCCACGCCGGATCGGCGCGCATCGACTTCAGCTCCCCCCGCCGCTCGTCTAGCTGCCGCAGCGCGCCGACGGCGGCCAGTCGATCGCCGTCCCATGCGCTGTAGAAGCTGACGTCGGGCTGCCGCAGCCGCTCCACCGGCATGGCATGGACCGATCCCGGCGGAGACCAGCGGTGCATCTCGTCCAGATGGAAGCGGAGCAATGCGGTCACCGCATCGCCCGAGAGATCATCGGGGACGATGCGGTAGACCGACTGTGCCATCAGCCGCGGACCCGCGCCTGGCGGTAGCTGCCGAGGATGCGCAGTTCGCGTGCGTGGAAAGCAAGTTCTTCCAGTGCGCGATCCACCGCCGGATCGCCCGGCGCGCCGATGATGTCGGCATAGAACATGGTTGCGGCGAAGCTGGCGCCTTCCTGGTAGCTTTCCAGCTTCGTCATATTGACCCCGTTAGTGGCAAAGGCGCCCAGCGCCTTGTACAAGGCGGCGGGCACGTTGCGGACCTGGAACACCAGCGTGGTCATCGCTGTCGCGCCGGCCAGCACGTCCGGCCCGAGCGTCGCGGGATCAAGCGGCTGTGAAGCCAGCGCCACGAACCGGGTCATGTTGTCATGCGCGTCCTCGATCCGGTCGGCGATCAGTTCCAGGCCGTAGAGATCGGCGGCGAGTGCCGGCGCGATGGCGGCAATGGCCGGATCCCCCTGCTCCGCCACCCAGGCAGCGGCGCCAGCCGTGTCGGCGTGGCTCAACGGAACGATGCCGCGATCGCGAAGATAACGGCGCGTCTGGCCGAGCGCCTGCGGATGGCTGTAAGCGGCGGTGAACGGTCCCGGCCCGTTCGCCAGCAAGGCGTGGTGCACGGTCATGAAATGTTCGGCCACGATGGAAAGGCCGCTGTGCGGCAGCAGGAAGTGAATATCTGCCACACGGCCGTGCTGGCTGTTCTCGATCGGGATCAGGGCGCTGCCTGCCGTGCCGGTGGCTACCGCTTCCAGTGCATCTTCGAAACTGAAGCAGGGCAGCGGCAGGCAGCCGGGGTCCCACTCCAGGGCGGCCTTGTGCGAGTTTGCGCCGGGCGCGCCCTGGAAAGCGACGGCCCGCTCGGGTTCCTCCGCGGCGGCGCGGGTCATCTGCTCGACCAAGGCGAGCGCCGGGGCGGCGTAACTGTCCATGGCACGGCGCTACCGCCGGGGGCAGTTTCGAACAAGATGAAAGCTGGCGTCTTCAGCAGAACTGGCAAGCGGCCTTGCGTGGGTTCATCTGCATGATTAGACCGGCAAGAAACTGTTTGGGCCGGGACCGGATGACCGATCGACTGAATACCATTTTCGGCTGGGTGCTGTTCGCCGGCATCGTGGCATTAGGGCTGTCGGTGGTCAGCGGAATGTATTTCGAGGCGGACCGGCCGGAACGGCCGGAACAGCTCGGCTACGTCATCGAGGGCGCTGAGGAAGAGGGCGAAGGCGAAGGGCCTGATCTCGGCACCCTGCTCGCCGCCGCCACGCCGGAGGCTGGTGAGGCGGTCTTCGCCAAGTGCACCGCGTGCCACACGATTGCCCAGGGCGGACCGAACCAGATCGGCCCCAATCTGTGGGCCGTGCTGGGTAAGCCGATCGGCAAACATGCGGCAGGTTTCGCCTATTCCAGTGACCTGTCGGGCCATGGCGGCGAGTGGACGTACGAGGCCATGAACGACTGGCTGGCATCCCCGCGTGCCTTCGCGAGCGGCACCAAGATGAGCTTCGCCGGCCTGTCGAAGCCGGAAGATCGCGCCGCAGTGATTCGCTACCTCTACGCAAACGGTGGTGGGCCGCCGCTGCCCGCACCGGAGGCGGCGACGGAAGAAACGCCGGAAGAAGGCACGCTTCCCGAGAATGCAGATGCCGGTACGCCGCCGGCTGACAGTGCGGCGGCGGCGGGGGCGAATGCTTCGGAAATGCCGTCAGAGGACGAGGCTTCCACCAATCCGGTGGGCGAGGGCACCTGACCCCGCGGGGCCGCGTCAATCGCGGTCCTTGAACCCTTGCGCGATCACGTACCACTCGGAACTACCCTTGCGGCTCGCCGGGGGCTTGGCATGCTTTACCGTGCGGAAGTGCCGCTTCAGCAGCGCCAGCAGATCCGCATCGGTCCCGCCGGCCAGCACCTTGGCGACGAAGGTACCGTCCGGCGCCAGCACACTGATCGCGAAGTCGGCGGCGGTCTCCACCAGGCCCATGGTCCTGAGGTGATCGGTTTGCCGGTGGCCGACGGTGTTTGCCGCCATGTCCGACAGGACCAGATCGGGCGGACCGTCGAGTGCCGCGGTCAGCGCGGCGGGCGCGCCGTCGGCCATGAAGTCCATCTGAAGGATGGTCACGCCGTCGATCGGCTCAACTTCAAGCAGGTCGATCCCGACGATCGCCGCGCGGGGCGCCAGCTTGCGGACCACTTGGCTCCAACCACCCGGCGCAATGCCGAGGTCGACCACGCGGCGCGCGCTCTTCACTAGCGCGAATTTTTCATCCAGTTCGATCAGCTTGTAGGCCGCTCGGCTGCGATAGCCGTCGGCCTTGGCCTGCTTGACGTACGGGTCGTTCAACTGCCGCTCCAGCCACCGGACCGACGAGGCGGTGCGCTTCTTCGCGCTGCGGACGCGGCGGTCGGCGTCCTGTCCTGATCTGCTCATCGAGTCCTCACTTGCCGATCCGGCGGAGCGCCGCCTGGGCCATTTGTCCCTCCGCATCGGCCGACATCAGCGACCGGAGAATGCCCTCGCGGATGCCGCGGTCCGCCACGCCCAATCTGGGCGCGGGCCAGATGTCGAGGATCGCATCGAGAATCGCGCAGCCCGCCACCACCAGATCGGCCCGTTCGTTGCCGATGCAGGGCAGCGTCCGCCGTTCCGCCGGTCCCATACCTGAAAGGCGGGTGGTGATGGCGCGCATGGCGTCGCTCGGCACTATCAGGCCATCCACCGCGCGCCGGTCATATTGCGGCAACGCCAGGTGCAGGCTGGCGAGCGTGGTCACGGTGCCGCTGGTGCCCAGCAGGCGCAGGTCGGGCGCCCGATGCGCGGCGATCCGCTCCGCAAAATCGGCGAAGGCATCGGCCACCGTGCCGCGCATGGTGGCATAGCGGGCGAGCAGCGCCTCCGTCCCGTCCGGCTCGGCGCCCATCGTTTCCGTCAGGGAGACGACGCCCCACGGTACGCTCTGCCAGTCGAGAATGCGGGGCACGGGCGCACCGGGCTCGATCAGCACGAGTTCGGTCGATCCGCCACCGATGTCGAAGATCACCGCCGGGCCAATGCCGTCTTCCAGCAGGATGTGGCAGCCGAGCACGGCCAACCGGGCCTCCTCCTGCGCGGAAATGATGTCGAGGCGGATGCCGGTCTCCTCCCGCACGCGTTCGATGAAGGCGGGACCATTCGTGGCGCGGCGGCAAGCCTCCGTCGCGACGGAGCGGGCGAGGTGGACATTGCGACGGCGCAGCTTGTCCGAACAGATGCGCAGCGCCGCGACGGCGCGATCCATGGCCACGTCGCTGAGGCGACCGGTCTGGGCCAGACCTTCGCCCAGCCGCACGACGCGGCTGAATGCGTCTATGACGGTGAAGTTCTCCCCGGTCGGGCGGGCGATCAGCAAGCGGCAATTATTGGTGCCAAGGTCGATCGCGGCATAGGCCTGACGGCCCTGCGCCGGCGCATCGCCCGGCTGCGCTGCCGTTCTGTCGAGGCCGGCATTGCGCGAGTGCCCGGGCGACCATGGATGGCTGCCGACCCGGTCTGCCGTGGCGGGGGCGGCCTCCGCCCGATCCGGGACCCCGCGCTGCGCTGCCGGCGGAAAATGCTCCGCCATGTCTCTGTTTGCCTTATCGTTCTTGCCGACCGTGATCGGCACCTGGCAATCAGGCTAGCTTAGACGCGCGATCGGGGCAAGGCGGGCACCCGATCGGTAGACGCCCGGTCAGAGCGTGCGCTGGCCGGTTGACGGTTCGGCAGGCGGCGCAGGGTCCGGGTTGAAGCGCCGCACAAAGCGCGCCTTGGCCGTTTCCAGTTGCTGCGCGTGAAACTGATCGATCGCCCGCTGCTCGGCCGCACGCTGCTCCGCCTCCGTCATGTTGCGGAAATCCAGGTAGGCGAGGAAGAAATTGTCGGCTGAGCCGTGCATGTCACAGGCCATGGCCGCCGGGCTGGTGAGCGCCCCTGTCGCAAGGGTCAGGCTGGTAAACAGGGTCAGGCGCATCGTCAGACCTCCCGCGCGTTGGTCATCTGGTAGAACACGCCGCTTTCATCTTGACCGGTGAGCACCAACGTCCCTTCGAACACGGCGACCCCGTTCTTCACCGCCACGGGCGCGCCGGTCCGAATCTCGATGAACTGATCAGGCGCCGGATTGAGGTGGAACGGGCAGTCGGGCGGGTAGGCCAGCAGCACGAAGTGGGTCTGCCGCGCGCTGTTCTGCAGCGGCATCATGTAGCCCGCCACCTTGATCCGCTTGCCGCCGAGCGCGCGAACCGGTTGCGGGAAGCGAGGCTTGCTGTAGATGATGCCGCCGGAGGTGCGCTGATCCTCCTCCGTGGACTCGAGCAGCGCCCACGAGGTGCCACCCGGCGGCGTGCGCGCCGGCTGCCACACGGATTCTGAGGGGCGCAGCCCGTTGCGCTGCGTCTGGGCCGTGGCAAGCGTGCCGCCAGTGGCGAGCGCCGCGCAGGCGACAATCAGGGCCAGTCTTATCATGGCATAACTCTGCAGGTTGTCGCGGCATTACCGCAAGTTTCATACGCAAAACTGCCGGCGCAGCAGTGAATTGTCAACGTCACGGCTCAGTACAAGACAGTTGCATTTCGTGGTAACACTGTCACATGATGCCGGAATGACGAGTGACCTGCAAGTGGGCGGTGCCGGGCAGACGGTGCTCGAGATTGAGGGGCTGCATCACACTTACGACGGGGTGTCGGTCCTGCGGGATTTCTCTTTCTTGGCGCTGAGAGGGCAGCACAGCCTGCTGCTGGGCCCGTCGGGCAGTGGCAAGACCACCCTCATCAACCTGATCGCCGGCTTGTTGTCCGTGCAGGAAGGCACGATCCGCATCGGCGGAGAGCCGATGGTAGGCACGGCGGCGAGCCGCGACCGCCTGCGACGGCAACGCGTCGGCATCATCTTCCAGACGCTGCGCCTGGTGGAGGCGCTGCCGGTCAGCGCCAATCTGCGGTTGGCTCAGAAGCTGGCCGGCCGGCCGCAGGATGATGCGGAGATCGCAGGCCTGCTGGCCGAAGTCGGCCTGAGCCATCGCGCGCATGCCCGGCCACGGGCGCTGAGCCAGGGCGAGGCGCAGCGCGCAGCGGTGGCGCGGGCCCTGGTAGCCCGACCAGACCTGCTGATTGCGGACGAGCCGACATCGGCGCTGGACGACGCCAATGCGGAGAAGATTGCCCAGCTGCTGGTGACCACGGCGGACGCGCATGGCTCCACCTTGCTGATCGCGACCCATGACGCACGGCTGCGCGCGCACATCGACAATGCGCTGGTGCTCCGGCCCATGATCGAGGAGCGCGCCTGATGCTCGGGCTGGCACTGGCCTATCTGCGCGACCGTGCGCTGACGACCCTGCTCAACGTCCTGCTGCTGGCACTTGCCGTTGCGACGCTGGCGATCCTGCTGCTGTTCTCCAGCCAGGTGGGCAACCGGTTTGAACGGGATGCCGCCGGGGTGGATCTGGTGGTGGGTGCCAAGGGATCGCCGTTGCAGCTGATCCTGTCGAGCCTTTACCAGATCGATGCCCCGACCGGGAACATACCGTTGGAAAGCCTGCAATTCCTGCGTAGGAACCGCGCGGTAGCGCAAGCAATTCCCTTGGCCTTGGGCGACCAGTTCCAAGGTTACCGGATTGTCGGGACCGAGCCGGCCTATGCTCATCTGTATGGTGCGACGCTGGCGGAGGGCGCCATGTTTGCCGGGCCGCAGCAGGCCGTGATCGGAGCGGAGGTCGCGCGTGCCACGGGCATAGGGCTAGGGCAGCGCTTCGTCGGCAGCCACGGCCTGGCGGAAGGCGGTACTGGGCATGACCATGCACCGTTCATGGCGGTCGGTATCCTGCGGCCTACGGGAACGGTGGTCGACCGTCTCATCCTGGTCGACGTACCAAGCGTCTGGGATGCGCACGGCATCGAGCACGAGGGAGCCGATGCGGCTCATGAAGAGCATGATGCGCACAGCAACCATGCGGCTGGGTGCGGCATGGAGCCCGAGATCACCGCCATCCTGATCAAGTATCGCAGCGCCTTCGGTGCCGTCAGCGTGCCCGGTCTGATCAACCGCCAGACGGATCTGCAGGCGGCAGTTCCAGCGGTCGAGACCACCCGGCTGCTCAGCCTGCTGGGTGCCGGGGTCGATGGGGCACGCATCTTCGCCTGGTTGCTGGCAGGGACCGGCGGCCTGTCGATCTTCGTCGCGCTGCTGCAGGCGGCCAACGCAAGGGAAGGCGACCTCGCGCTGCTGCGGGTCATGGGAGCCACCCGCCTGCAGTTGTTTGGCACCATCGTGCTGGAGGCGGTGCTGATCGCCATTGCGGGATGCGCGATTGGCCTGGCGGTGGGCCATGGTGTGCTGGCGCTGGCGATCGGGACGTTCGACACGCTGCGGGAGGTTGGCATCAGCGCGTGGCTGCTGCATCCCGGCGAGCTGGCGATCGTGGCGGCGGTGCTGGGCATCGCGCTGCTGGCGGCGCTGGTTCCGGCTATCCGCGTGCTGAGGACCGATCTGGCGGTGACGCTCGCACGCGCGCGCTAATCCGGCGGCGTAATGCGATCAAAAGGCGGCAAAGGTCAGGCCGTCAGCCGGCTTTGCAATGCCGGATCGGCCCGGCGGGAGAGCGCGACGAACATGGCGATGAGCAGCGGCACCAGCACCAGCGATAGCACCACCTTTGCCAGTGCCTGTCCCACGATCAGCTCGCCGATCGGGCGCACGCCGTAGAACGCGACCGTAATGAAGATCAGCGTGTCGACGACCTGGCTGATGACCGCGGCGATCGCGCCGGCGGCCAGCCCCAGACGCCCGGTGCGGCCCACCAGCCGCGCGAACAGCACGACGTTCAGCGTCATCGATACGCCATAGGCGATGATGCCGGCCACCATCAGCCTTGCGCTCTGGCCCAACACGATCGGGAACGCCTCCTTCGCGGGTTCCCACATGCCGGCATCGGTCGGCAACTGGATCACCAGCCAAGTGAGCGCGATGGCCGTCGCCAGCGGAACGAAGCCGAAGCGCACCAGCCGGCTGCCCGCGTCCTTGCCATACAGGCGGGTCACCGCACTCGACAGCGCGACCAGCAGCAGGAACGGCAGGATGCCCGCTTCCACCGCCAGCGGGCCGAGCGCGATCTGCTTGGACCCCAGTACCCCGGCGATGCAGGTCATCCCGCCGTAAAGCAGTGCCATGGCGAACAGCGGCAAGGGAATCGCAGGCGGCGGCAGCGTGTCGATTGGCTTCATCCCCGCCCTATCCGGCACGCCAGCGTAAAAGGAAAGTGTGGACCCGCATGGCCGTATGGGTGAAGAGGGCGGCCTTCCTTCAAGGCAGCAGAAGCGGGGCCGATGCCGTCCATCCTGATCAATATTGCCGGCATTGCCGTGATCCTGGCGATCGCATTTGCCCTGTCGACCAATCGCCGCGCCATCCGCCTGCGTGTGGTCGGCCCGGCGTTCCTGCTGCAGGCGGCCATCGCTTTCCTGGTGTTGTACACGCCGTGGGGCCGCGCAGGGATCGCTGGTGCGGCATCTGGCGTATCGGCGCTGCTGTCCTATGCGGGGGAGGGAACCGCATTCCTGTTCGGCGCCGATAATCCGCTGGCCAACACCTTCGCGCTGGGCGCGCTGCCGGTGATCGTGTTCTTCGCCGCGCTGGTCTCCATCCTCTACCATGTGGGCATCATGCAGCTGGTGGTGCGCTGGGTCGGCGGGGCGATCGGCTGGGTGACCGGCATCGGCCGGGTGGAGGCGCTGGCCGCGGCGGCCAACATCTTCGTCGGCCAGTCGGAAAGCCCGCTGGTGGTGCGGCCGTATCTCGCGACCCTGGCTCCGTCTGGCCTGTTCACGCTGATGAGCGTCGGCATGGCTGGCGTCGCGGGCACCATTCTGGCCGCGTATGCCGGGCTGCTGGGAGATGCCTACCTGCCATTCCTGCTGGCAGGAGCGGTGATGGCTGCGCCGGGCGGCATCCTGATGGCCAAGATCATGATGCCTGATGCGAGCGCCACGGCAGAACTGGAGCCGGATGTAGTCCTGCCGCGCGGTCGCGTCTCCGCCGAAGGGCCCGCGGCGATCACCGAAGGCGAGACCCCGCACGAGGTCAAGGCCGCCCGGGTGGAGGATCACCGGGCGGCGAACGTGATCGAGGCCGCGGCACAGGGGGCGCAGACCGGGGTCAAGCTGGCAGTTGCGGTCGGCGCGATGGTGCTGGCCTTTGTGGCGTTGACGGCACTGCTGAACGGGCTGGTTGGCTGGGTTGGCGGATTGTTCGGCTATGCCGACGTCACCTTCCAGAGTCTGCTGGGCACCGTGTTCGCGCCGGTCATGTTCCTGCTGGGCATCCCCTGGCAGGAGGCGCAGATTGCCGGCGGCCTGTTCGGCACCAAGATCGTGCTGAACGAATTCATCGCCTTCAGCGCGCTGCAGGAACTAGACCCCGCGGCGCTGAGCGAGCGGAGCCGGGCGATCGCCATCTTCAGCCTGTGCGGCTTCGCCAATTTCAGCTCGATCGCCATCCAGATGGCGGTGACTGGCGGCCTCGCGCCCAACCAGCGACCGCTGATTGCCAAGCTTGGTCTGCGCGCCCTGGCAGCCGGATCGCTCGCAAACCTCATGAGCGCTGCGCTGGCCGGGCTGTTCATGGGCTGATGGCGCCCGCCCGGGCGTACGAGCCGGTGGGCTCTGCTGGAAGTTGACACTAAGTTGACACCTCCGTCGCGCCGCAAGGCCGGGCGGGGCGATCCGCCGACCGGCCGGCGGAATGAAGCCTAGGAAGGGAACTGGTACGGCATGGCCGTCCTATGGCAACTATGCCCAGTGTAGGACAGAGCCTCGGACAAGGGCACCCGCCTGGTGCTACTCCGCCGCCATTGCCGGCTCTACCGCTTCCGCCAATTGCCGCTGCCACATGTCGGCATATAGGCCATCGCGGCGCAGCAGCTGCGCGTGCGTGCCCTGTTCCTCCAGCCGGCCGTCGTGCAGCACGTTGATGATGTCGGCATCGGCGATGGTCGACAGGCGGTGGGCGATGGCGATGCTGGTGCGGTGGGCGGAGACGCTGCGCAAGGTGGCCAGGATCGCCTGTTCCGTGCGGGTGTCGAGCGCGCTGGTCGCCTCGTCCAGCAGCAGGATCGGCGGATCCTTCAACAGGGTGCGGGCGATGGCGACACGTTGCTTCTCGCCGCCGGACAGCTTCAGGCCGCGCTCGCCCACCTCGGTATCCAGTCCCTGCGGCAGGCGGTCGATGAAACCATCGATCGCCGCGCCCCGCGCCGCCGCCATGATCGCATCCGGTCCGGCCCCATCACGCCCATAGGCGATATTGTAGCCGATCGTGTCGTTGAACAGCACGCTGTCCTGCGGCACGATGCCGATCTGCTGGCGGAGCGATGCCTGCGTGACCTTCGCGATGTCCTGCCCATCGATCAGGATGTGCCCCGCCCATGGATCGTAGAAGCGAAACAGCAGGCGCCCGATGGTCGACTTGCCTGCCCCCGACGGCCCAACGATCGCCACCTGCGCCCCTGCCGGCACCTCGAAGCTGAGGCCGTGCAGGATCTCCCGTTCCGGATCGTAGCCGAAGCGGACATCGTCGAACACCACGGTGGGCCGGCGCACCAATAGCGCGGGCGCGCCCGGCGCGTCCGCCACCTCTACCGGCGTGTCGATCAGGCGGAACATCTGCGCCATGTCGATCAGACCCTGGCGAATCGTGCGATAGACCCAGCCCAGCACATCCAGCGGGCGGAAGAGCTGCAGCAGGTAGGTGTTGACCAGCACCAGATCGCCCACGCTCAGTGTACCGCGGCTCCACGCCCAGACCGTCCAGGCCATCGCGCCCGCCATCATCAGGTTGGTGATCGTCGCCTGCAGGATGTTGAGCAGCGCCAGCGAGTTCTCGCTCTTGATCGCGGCCTCGGCATAATGCTGCGTGGCGGCGCCATATCGCTCCCGCTCACGCGCCTCCGCGCCGAAGTATTTTACCGTCTCGTAGTTCAGCAGCGAATCGACCGCGCGCGAGAGGGCAAGGCCGTCCAGCTCGTTCATCCGGGCGCGCAGGGTGGTGCGCCATTCGGTGATGATCCGCGTTAGCCATATGTAGGAGACCACTGTTATGGCGGTCGCCAGCACCATGCCCCAGCCGAATTTGGTGTAGAAGATCACGCTCACCACCAGCAGCTCGATGATGGTGGGCGCGATGTTGAACAGCAGGAAGTAGACCATCTCGTTGATGGACTTGGTGCCGCGCTCGACGATCTTAGTGACCTCTCCTGTCCGTCGCGACAGATGGAAGCGGAGGGAGAGCGCATGCAGGCGGCCGAATACATCCTGTGTCAGGTCGCGCACCGCATCCTGGCCGACCCGTTCGAAGATGACGTTCCGGATGTTGTCGAAGGAAACGGAGGCGAGCCGGCCGGCGGCATAGGCGACCACCAGGCCGAGTGCGACCCAGAGCGCCGGCTCGGTACTGTCGGCCGACATGGCATCGACTGCGCCCGCATAGGCGAACGGCAGGGCGAGAACCACGGACTTGGCCAGCAGCACGAACAGGCCGGCGCCGACGATGCGCCAGCGCAGGTCCGGGCGACCGGCCGGCCACAGGTAAGGCAGGAAGCGGCGTACCGTACGCCAGTCGGCCGGATCGGCACGGGGTGTTGCGGACTGCGAAGGGATCATCGCTGCGCCATGTGGGGAGCGGGTGGTCAGGTGCAAAGCCGGCCGGGACGGCCGGGAATCGCTGATGACGTCGATTCCCGTCCGATTCTCGAGGCCGGGGCCGTGGCGGTGCTTCTGAGCGCGTTCTTCGCCGCCGCGAAAATGGCAGTTTTCTGACACTTTTGGGGGTGTGCGAAACAAAATTGCAGAAAGCCGTTGACCGTTCTGAACCTCCCCCATATATGCCGTTTCACCGACGGGGCGCAGCGGTTTTGACCGGCGCGCTTCACTCGGTCGCCAACTTGGACGGACAACCTGCAGCCCGGTGAAGATCGGGAGGGAAGGTTGTCCGCCGTAAGGTTTTCGGCGGTTCTTTGACATTGTTGATTTTGATGAAGGGACATGTGGGCGACGGCGCCTGCTGCCGGGGGTTTTAAGGCTCCGGTTGGCAGTAACCAGGTCGTTGCCGCGTTTCGGTGCTCACCACGGGCGCTGGGATGTTAAGCATGTTCATTCGTATCCATTACGTTTGACAGTGCAGGTAACGGCTCCTTGAAGCGCGTGCTAGACTGGTTGGCGATCGCGAGGTCGTGCTGGTTTGGTATGTGACACAAACTTGAGAGTTTGATCCTGGCTCAGAACGAACGCTGGCGGCATGCCTAACACATGCAAGTCGAACGATCCCTTCGGGGATAGTGGCGCACGGGTGCGTAACGCGTGGGAACCTGCCCTTAGGTTCGGAATAACTCCTCGAAAGGGGTGCTAATACCGGATAATGTCTTCGGACCAAAGATTTATCGCCTTTGGATGGGCCCGCGTTGGATTAGCTAGTTGGTGAGGTAAAGGCTCACCAAGGCGACGATCCATAGCTGGTCTTAGAGGATGATCAGCCACACTGGGACTGAGACACGGCCCAGACTCCTACGGGAGGCAGCAGTGGGGAATATTGGACAATGGGCGCAAGCCTGATCCAGCAATGCCGCGTGAGTGATGAAGGCCTTAGGGTTGTAAAGCTCTTTTACCCGGGATGATAATGACAGTACCGGGAGAATAAGCCCCGGCTAACTCCGTGCCAGCAGCCGCGGTAATACGGAGGGGGCTAGCGTTGTTCGGAAATACTGGGCGTAAAGCGAACGTAGGCGGCTTGGTAAGTCAGGGGTGAAATCCCAGTGCTCAACACTGGAACTGCCTTTGAAACTACCTGGCTTGAATCCTGGAGAGGTCAGTGGAATTCCGAGTGTAGAGGTGAAATTCGTAGATATTCGGAAGAACACCAGTGGCGAAGGCGACTGACTGGACAGGTATTGACGCTGAGGTTCGAAAGCGTGGGGAGCAAACAGGATTAGATACCCTGGTAGTCCACGCCGTAAACGATGATAACTAGCTGTCCGGGCACATGGTGTTTGGGTGGCGCAGCTAACGCATTAAGTTATCCGCCTGGGGAGTACGGTCGCAAGATTAAAACTCAAAGGAATTGACGGGGGCCTGCACAAGCGGTGGAGCATGTGGTTTAATTCGAAGCAACGCGCAGAACCTTACCAGCCTTTGACATCCTCGGACGACTACCGGAGACGGTTTTCTTCCCTTTTGGGACCGAGTGACAGGTGCTGCATGGCTGTCGTCAGCTCGTGTCGTGAGATGTTGGGTTAAGTCCCGCAACGAGCGCAACCCTCGTCCTTAGTTGCCATCATTAAGTTGGGAACTCTAAGGAAACCGCCGGTGATAAGCCGGAGGAAGGTGGGGATGACGTCAAGTCCTCATGGCCCTTACAGGCTGGGCTACACACGTGCTACAATGGCATCTACAGTGGGCAGCTAACTCGCAAGGGTGCGCTAATCTCCAAAAGATGTCTCAGTTCGGATTGTCCTCTGCAACTCGAGGGCATGAAGGCGGAATCGCTAGTAATCGCGGATCAGCATGCCGCGGTGAATACGTTCCCAGGCCTTGTACACACCGCCCGTCACGCCATGGGAGTTGGTTCTACCCGAAGGTGGTGCGCTAACCCGCAAGGGAGGCAGCCAACCACGGTGGGATCAGCGACTGGGGTGAAGTCGTAACAAGGTAGCCGTAGGGGAACCTGCGGCTGGATCACCTCCTTTCTAAGGATTTGGCCGAAAGCGCCGGGTGTGACGGGAAACCGTTGCCATCTGGAAGAGCTTCGTCCGTTCCAAAGAACATTGCCGTCGTCCTCATGTCCTTTCATCACTGAAGATACCTTGGCGGGAGATCCGTCATGGTACGCCTGAGCTGGCTCACGCCGCCTGCGGCCATTTGGCTGGTTCGGGCATGTGTGTGGGCCTGTAGCTCAGTTGGTTAGAGCGCACCCCTGATAAGGGTGAGGTCAGTGGTTCGAATCCACTCAGGCCCACCATTGTCTTGTTTGGGGCCTTAGCTCAGCTGGGAGAGCACCTGCTTTGCAAGCAGGGGGTCATCGGTTCGATCCCGATAGGCTCCACCAGGCATGTCTTCAGTGTGGATAGGAAAACGTATCCGGCCCGTTGTGGCTGGTTGTCGCGTTTTGCCTTCAGCAAAATCGCGTCTTTGACATTGTGAATGGGTTTTTAATCGATGCCGTGGCGCATGGATTGCTGCAACTGATGAGGTTGTGGTGATTGGTGCGGCACAAGAAATCTGGCTGAGATTTTGACCGCGCCATCGTTTGGCGACTGTGCTGTTATGCAGGCCTGTCGTTGATGGTGTGGATTCTCAAGCGTGAGGTAAGAGCATCTGGTGGATGCCTTGGCATGTACAGGCGAAGAAGGACGTGGCACGCTGCGATAAGCGTCGGGGAGCTGTGAGCAGGCTTTGATCCGGCGATTTCCGAATGGGGAAACCCACCTTCACCATTTCCCTCGTATCGTGAGCAATCACGGTGTGAGAGAGGTGGAAAAGGTATCATCGAGCTGAATAAAATAGGCTTGGTGAAGCGAACCCGGGGAACTGAAACATCTCAGTACCTGGAGGAAAAGACATCAACCGAGATTCCGTTAGTAGTGGCGAGCGAACGCGGACCAGGCCAGTGCCTCATCTTCAACTAGCAGAACGCTTTGGAAAGAGCGGCCATAGCGGGTGACAGCCCCGTATGCGAAAGTGATGGATGAGGACTTGAGTAGGGCGGGACACGTGTAATCCTGTCTGAACATGGGGGGACCACCCTCCAAGCCTAAATACTCGTACATGACCGATAGCGAACACAGTACCGTGAGGGAAAGGTGAAAAGCACCCCGATGAGGGGAGTGAAACAGTACCTGAAACCGGATGCTTACAATCAGTTGGAGCTCCCTTGAGGAGTGACAGCGTACCTCTTGCATAATGGGTCAGTGACTTAGTGTATCATGCAAGCTTAAGCCGATAGGTGTAGGCGCAGCGAAAGCGAGTCTGAACAGGGCGACCATAGTATGATGCATTAGACCCGAACCCCGGCGATCTAGGCATGGCCAGGTTGAAGGTGCGGTAACACGCACTGGAGGACCGAACCGGTGAATGTTGAAAAATTCTCGGATGAGCTGTGTTTAGGGGTGAAAGGCCAATCAAGCCGGGAAATAGCTGGTTCTCCGCGAAATCTATTGAGGTAGAGCGTCGGATGTATGCCGATGGGGGTAGAGCACTGGATGGGCTAGGGGGTCGCGAGATCTACCAAACCTAACCAAACTCCGAATACCATCGAGTCTTGTCCGGCAGACAGACGGCGGGTGCTAAGGTCCGTCGTCAAAAGGGAAACAGCCCTAACCTACAGCTAAGGTCCCCAAGTCATGGCTAAGTGGGAAAGCATGTGGGAATCCCAAAACAACCAGGAG